>CAYMCM010000009.1:0-46415 GCA_964388945.1 uncultured Roseburia sp. | reverse complement strand
CCGGATGGAACGGAACCGGAAAACGTATCTCCATCAAAGATACTCGTGGTATCATTGATGCAATTTTAAGCGGTGCGATCTTAGACGCTCCGACCAAGAATATCCCGTACTTCAACTTTGAAGTTCCGACCGAGCTTCCTGGTGTAGACGCAGGTATCCTTGATCCGCGCGACACATACGCTGATGCTTCCGAATGGGAAACAAAAGCAAAAGATCTTGCTGCAAGATTCATCAAGAACTTCGCAAAATACGAAGGAAATGATGCTGGAAAAGCTCTCGTTGCGGCTGGTCCTCAGGCATAAATCTAAATTGATTGATTTATAAAAACACAAATTCCCGGATGTGATCTTTCATATCCGGGAATTTTCTGCTTCTTTTATCTTCCATCAGTTCAATGCATCATAACCACTTTCTTTGGTGCGGATTCTCATTGCTGTACGAATCTCATAGCTGAATATTTTTCCATCTCCCACTTCACCGGTAAATGCTGCCTTTTGAATCGCATCAATGGCCTTTTTCTCCCACTCTTCAGAAGAAACCACGATTTCAAACTTAATTTTAGGCTGCATCACCACATCTACCTTGGTTCCTCGCACAAGCTTTTTATAACCGCGCTGGGCACCGCAGCCCATTACCTGGGAAACCGTTATTCCATTTACATCAATGGCATTTAGTGCCTCTTTTACATCCTCAAATACTTCTTCACGCACGATTGCTTCTACTTTTATCATCATACCTGATTTCTCTCCTCTCTCAAAAATGCGCTACGAATCAAGTCCGTTGAAGGTCGGATATGCACTCTCACCGTGCTCTGACAAATCCAGTCCCACCTTTTCTTCTTTTTCATCTACGCGGAGTGTTGTGATCAGTTTTACCAGTCCAAGACAGATAAATGTACCTGCCACAGCCACTGCGATCGTGACCACAATTCCGATGATCTGTGCTAAAAACAGACGATATTCACCATACACAAGACCATCCCAGCGTGCGGTGCTGTTAATAGAGCTCTTCGCGAAAATACCTGTCGCAATGCCGCCCCAGATACCGCCGATCCCGTGGCATCCAAATGCATCCAGTGCATCATCGATTTTCAGTTTCCCCTTTAAGAAAGAGATCGTAAAGCAACAGATCGGGCTCACCAGTGCTCCGATGATAAATGCCGACCAGATCGGCACAAAGCCTGCTCCCGGTGTGATCGCCACAAGTCCGACCACAAGTCCGGTAGACGCACCGACTAACGTTGGTTTTCCGTCTTTTAACACATCAATAAATATCCATGAAAGCATCGCGCTTGCACTTGCTGCCGCTGTTGTCATAAATGCATGCGCTGCCAGTCCGTTCGCCGCCAACGCACTTCCTGCATTAAAGCCAAACCAGCCAAACCACAGTATAAATGCGCCCAGTGCCACAAATGGAACGTTATGCACACGATATGCAGTATGTTCATATCCTCTTCTTCTTCCGAGTATGATCGCAAATACCAGTGCACTGACACCAGAACTGATATGTACCACATTTCCTCCTGCAAAATCCACAGAACCAATCTCTGCCAGAAAACCTCCCTGTCCCCAGACCATATGTGCCATCGGATAGTATACGATCACTGACCAGAATAAAATAAAGAAAAATAACGCTTTAAACTTCACACGACCCACCAAAGAACCCGTGATCAGTGCCGGTGTGATCATGGCAAACATCATCTGAAAAACCACAAATACCAGATGCGGTATCGTCGCCGCATAAGGTCCCGCCTCATCCATCACAATTCCATTCAATGCTGCCCAGCGAAAATCACCGATCACTCCTCCATGATTGCCGCCAAAGGAAAGTGAATAACCAAAAAGTACCCACATCACGACCGAAAGTCCCATGATCGCGGTACACGCCATCATCGTATTCACCACATTTTTCCTTCGTACCAATCCTCCATAAAAAAATGCCAGACCAGGTGTCATAAAAAACACTAATGCTGCGCAAACCAACATAAATCCAGTATCTCCTGCGTTCATAATTACTCCTCCAATCCTTATATTTTTATATTACAGCAGCAAATGATCTTCTTCGCCGCTATAACAAAAAAGGCGCCAGAAAAACATTTCTTGTTTTTCTGACACCTTTGTCATACTGCTATAATAACAGACTTCTTTTTTATATACAAGTGTTTTTTCTATTTTTTTCTAATTTCGAGCAAAATCAGAAATACAGTTTTAAAAGAGATCCCGCACTGTGTAATAGGACACGCCGAGCACTTCCCGCAGAAAATAGGTCGGAAAATACAAAAGATCCGTCGACGCTCCGTAAGCATATGTCGTAAAACCACTCTTCTCCCCTAATAGCCTTGCCCGGTACTCATGAAATTCACTGGTGATAATGACCGCTTCTTCGCCCATCCCCTGCGTTTCAAAGATTTCTCTGGAAAACATCATGTTCTCTGCGGTCGAAACAGATCGATCCTCTTTGATCAGCCGATTCTCTGCAATTCCTTTCTCTTTGAGATACGCATACATACAGGCTGCCTCAGAAATTTCTTCATCTGCCCCCTGTCCGCCGGAAAGCACACAGACCGCATCCGGATGCGCGCGCAGATACACCTCCGCCGCATCCAGACGTTCCTGCAAAATCCGGCTCGGACGTGTGCCGATCACCTTACAGCCGAGCACAATGACCGGTGTCTCCGCCTTTGGTGCCTTCTTATAGCTTGCCGCCGCAATCCGTGCCGCTGACACAAAAAGAAGCAGCAAAACTGCTACCGCAAGTATACGCACCACCCACTCTCCGATAAAAAACGCCCTGTTTTCCCGAAGTCTGGTCAAACCTGCCACGATACGCTCCCGCTTCAGCGTATAAAAAAACGTAAACGCCATCACACACATTCCCGCAAGATTGCCGACATTTATGATCCCTTTTAACAGAAGCGGAAAAAAGAACCAGCAAAAAAACACCAGTTCGATCACCAAACAAACTGTTCGTCTCATTTTTTCTATCCCTCCGTTTTTGGCATGGATATTTTTCTATCCAAGATACTGCTCCAGTACCTCTGCCCGTTTCTCCCAGGTATGATCCCGCCATGCCGTTTCATACGCCTGTTCTGCGATCTGCTCTGCCATCTGCGGATTTTGAAGTAATATTTCGGCAAGCTTTGGCAGATGATTTATCTGTTCCAGTGAAAAAAAGCAGAGCTGCTTTCTGTCCTCAAATTGTTCTCTCAAATATATACTATCATCCGTAAGTGCCACACTGCCGTTCAGCATGGCAGTAAATATACGGTCATGCGCGCCGTCCTTAAACCAAGGCATAACATTCAGGCAGATGCGGCTGTTTTGCACTGCCCGCACACATTCTCCGGAAGTGACCTGCCCGCCGCACCAGATCAGATTTTCCTGTTTCATAGAGTCAAATTTATCCCAGTCTTTCCCAAACAAACGTACTTTTATCCCGTTTTCCGCCAGCAGCCTAACTGCTTTCGCCCGAAAATAGGTCCGGACATACAGATCTAAAAATACCAAGGATGCCATTCCGGTCTTTAAATCTTCACTTGACAGTTCTTTGATCTCCTCCCGCAGATTTTTGATCAGTGCCTCATGCAAAGCCATCTTTGGATGTGCGATCATATCGTCAATAATCCGGTAATAATAATCAATATACTCCTTCGACTGCATCTTAAAATGCTCCGAAAGATCCGGTAGATGCGCATAATTTCCGATAAATACTACATCATAGTCACGTTTCCGGTAAGGGATCATTCCCTCTTTATAGGAATCTTTATAAGAGTTCCGACCGCCAAAATCTGAAGACGGCATATCCGGAAGAAAGATATTTCCCGCTGTCGGCAGAAAATGTACTTCCTGCCCCGGATAAAACTTCTTCACAAATGCTGTCTGCTGACGATCCAGACAAAATAATATCATTCTGCCATGCTCCTTTGACAGATGCTTATGATAATAGAGTGGATGATCCACCAACAGATTGAGACATTTTACCTGCATTACTTCCCAGATCGTCTCACCGTTTTCCCTTTCAAACGCTTTTTCTCCGCTTAACCCGATAAAATTAAACGTGATCATTGCCGTCTCATCCGGCTTAATAAATTTTATAAGCCGCTTAACGCTCTCCTCTGCCTGTTCCATATCAACCCAGAACACCGCACAGCCTTTTTCTTTAAAATGTACTTCAAGCTGTCTGGAAAAATAACTCAAAGTCTCGATTGCCCCACGAAAAAAGACAATTTTTTGAATCTCCGCCATCTTTTTGTTTCCTTGCATCTTTCAATTACTTTCCTATGAAATAAAAAAGATACCTCTCCCGGACATTTTTCATTCCGGAAAAGGTATCCTGGTTTCTTCTAGTTCTTAAAGCTGTGAATTGGTGCCGGGATTCTTCCTCCACGGTTGATAAACGCATCACAGGAATATTTGTTGACTGGCATGATCGGTGCATATCCGAACAATCCGCCGAATTCTACGGTGTCTCCAACATCTTTTCCGATGACTGGGATCAGACGTGCCGCTGTGGTCTTCTGGTTAACCATGCCAAGTGCCATCTCATCCGCAATGATACCGGAGATCGTAGTCGCTTTGGTATTACCCGGAATTGCGATCATGTCAAGTCCTACGGAACATACGCAAGTCATTGCTTCTAATTTTTCGAGTGTGATCGCTTTTGCCTGTACTGCATCAATCATTCCCTGATCTTCACTGACCGGAATGAACGCGCCGCTTAAGCCGCCGACATAAGAAGATGCCATAACGCCGCCCTTCTTTACCTGATCATTTAAAAGCGCAAGTGCCGCTGTAGTTCCCGGTGCACCCGCATATTCCAGACCGATCTCACATAAGATGTCTGCCACACTGTCTCCTACTGCCGGAGTCGGTGCAAGGGAAAGATCCACGATACCGAATGGAATATTTAAAAGCTTAGAAGCCTCCTGTGCCACTGCCTGACCGACACGGGTAACCTTAAATGCTGTCTTTTTGATGGTCTCACAGAGTACCTCAAAGTTCTCGCCGCGTACCTTTTCTAACGCAGTCTTTACAACACCAGGTCCGCTGACACCAACATTGATGATCGCGTCTGCTTCGGTCACACCGTGGAATGCGCCTGCCATAAATGGATTATCGTCCGGTGCATTACAGAATACCACAAGCTTCATACAGTCAACGGAATCACGGTCTTTGGACTGTTCCGCTACTTCAAGCAAAATCTCACCCATCAGCTTGACCGCATCCATATTGATACCGGTCTTGGTAGATGCAAGGTTTACAGAACTGCACACACGTTCCGTACGGCAGAGTGCCATCGGAATAGAACGGATCAGCATCTCATCTGCCTTTGTCATGCCTTTGGATACCAGTGCAGAATATCCGCCGATCAGATTAACGCCAACTGCTTTTGCCGCACGATCCATTGTATCTGCGATCGTTGCGAAATCTTCCGGTTTTTTACATGCGGCTCCGCCTACCAGTGCGATCGGAGTAACCGAAATACGTTTGTTTACGATCGGGATTCCAAACTCACGCTCGATCTTTTCGCCTACCGATGCCAGATCCTTTGCAACGGTTGTGATCTTGTTGTAAATGTTCTCATTCAGTTTCTGAAGATCAGAATCGATACAGTCTAACAGGCTGATTCCGATCGTAATGGTGCGGACATCCAGATTTTCCTGTTCCACCATATTATTTGTTTCTTTTACTTCCCAAATGTTTATCATGCTCTCTCCTCGTTCCTGTTAGATTCTGTGCATCTGTTCAAAAATTTCTTCCTTCTGACATTTGATGCTGACACCGATCTGCTCACCTAAATTTTCCAGATCTGTTGCGCATTCTCCGAATGCTTTGTCTGCCCCACTCATGTCAACGATCATCATCATATTAAAGAAGCCCTGTACGATCGTCTGTGAAATATCAAGTACATTGATATGCGTGTCCGCAAGATAAGTGCAGACTTTTGCGATGATACCTACGGTATCCTTTCCAACTACGGTAATGATTGTCTTGTCAACTGTGTTTTCCATTTTTTTATCCTTTCTTTTTCCCATTTATTGATCAGCCTGATACGCTGTTACACACTTACAAATTCCGAAACCGAATCACGGTTTGCGACAGAGATCGGAAAATCCGATCCGTCATACGGATTATCGCCCATAGTCACTTCCAGGCGCACCGTTTCATAGGCAAGCTTCGCATAGTTATTCTCTTTACTCAGGTGCCCTAAAATAATCTTTTTGATCTTATCATGTAGCACTCTTCCGAGAAGCTGACCGGACGCCTCGTTTGAGAGATGTCCGCGCTCTCCGAGTATCCTGCGTTTTAACGGATACGGATAACTTCCTGCCTGAAGCATACGGATATCGTGATTTGCTTCTAACAATAATACATCCAATCCCTGCAGCTTGTCTATAATATAATCATCATATTTTCCAAGATCCGTGGCAACCGCCACTTTCTTTTTCTCATGTTCCATCACATAAGCAACCGGATTTGCAGCATCATGTGAAATAGAAAACGGTTTTACCGTGATGTCACCGATGTCAAAAGCTGTATCCGGCAGGATCGGATGAAACAGGCTCTCATCCACCTTTCCGACCGATGATGTATGTAAGATTGCTTCGATCGTTTCTTTTGTCGCATACATCGGGATGCCGTATCTTCTCGCAACCACACCGAGTCCCGCAATATGATCGGAATGCTCATGTGTGATCAGTATCCCGTCCATTTCCGCTGTTTTCAGTCCGATACTGTTTAATCCGTTTTCAATCTTTTTCCCGCTGATTCCGGCATCAATGAGCAGATGACAATCCTCTGTCCCTGCATAGATACAGTTTCCACTGCTGCCGCTCGCTATACTGCATAAATTCATTTTAATTCTCTTTCCAGTAAATGTCTATTCTATCTCCGCTGTGAAGCTGCTGCGTAAAACGCGCATCCACACCATTTATCTTGGTTACGATCGGACGGCCATTGCCCGCATTTAAGTCAAATTTGATATGTTCAAAAACATCCACAAACACGTAAACCGCTTTTCCCTGAAGCTGTACCGGTCTGCCATTTACGATCACAGAAAGATCGTTCGGAAATAACGACACTGCCGGTTCTTTTTCCCCGTCATCCTCTGCCACAGCCTCTGCTGTGTTTTCCTTCGTATCGGCAGCCTGGTTTTCCGTTTCTTCCTGATCCGGCTCCTTTTCTTCTGAAGCCGCCACTTCTTTTGTCTGTTCAGTTTGCGGCTCTTTTTCCTGCTGTGCAGTCTCAAACACCGGATGCTCGTCTACCGTCCATTCCACTTCAAAATTTTCATAAACCGGTTCTTCTTCGTCTGTCACACGGTTATTCACAAGAATATCATAATTTTTGTCTAATATCAAATCCATAAATTCCGCAAGCTGTGCAACCGTATAATAATTCTTTGTCTCGATCACGTCTCCGTCTTTGATCTGATAGGACGGTAACTGGATCTCTCCGTTGACCTCCACCAGCCGCGGACAGTTCACCAGCTTTTTATTTACAAAAAATGCAATCGTATGCTTATTATACTCTTCCAACATCTCAATCGTACAGGAGGCATCCTCACCGGCTGTTGACGGTGTAATGGATATGTAGCTGTTCGGTTCGAGCGGTGTATTGATGCTCACGATCTTTCCGTTGAAACGGATGACCGCTGATTCTCCTGCTTCTCCACGGATCAGTCTCGGCTTTCCATTTAAAGTAAAATTGATTTCCTGACCACGTTTCGGAAAAAGATCCTCATTCGGGAAACCCGCATTTAAAGCCGCATCTACTAACGTCAGATGTCCATTATCGTAAAGTTTCATCCGGTCTCCGTTAAAATGAACCATGATAAAATTATTTTTCTGATCGTAATAATTCAGACAGATACCGATCGGTGTGACTAAGAGCGGATCTTTTTTCACATCCTCCTGCTCAAATTTCACCGCCTGCAATACTTCCTCCCCACGGAGTGCCACGCGCTCTTTTTGAAGCTCCAGATGCTTTGCAAGCCCTTCTGTAAAGCCATGTATTTTTCCGCCTCCGCCGACTACAAATGCCGCACTTACCGACTTGTCGCCGTTTAGTTCTTTGATCTTTTCTGCCACTTCCGCCGTGATCTTCTCCACGGTCGGTGCGGTCAGCTCCCAGATCTCCTCAGACGGAATGACATGGGAAATACCCATAATGTCTTTAAATTCCACTGTCTCCTCGAACGAGGACGCAAGCTTCATCTCCTCGGCTGTGTTAAAATCCACCAGGTACTGCTGTACGATCAGTTCTGTCAATTCATCCCCCGCATGCGGGATCATACCATAGGCAATGATACTGCCGTCCTTCGTGATCGAAATATCGGAAGTACCGGCTCCAACATCCACCAGCGCGATATTTAACATTCTGAAATTTTCCGGGATCGCGACATTGATCGCAGCGATCGGTTCCAGTGTCAGGTTTACCACTTCCAGTCCCGCAAGATTCACAGCAGAATACAGTCCGTCCACGACATCCTCCGGAAGGAAGGTAACGATGATATCCTCAGCGATCGTTTCTGCTTTGTGCCCTTCCAGATTTGTAAACATTTCATCATTCAGATAATAATGCACTACGGAGTAGCCAACACAGTAAAACTTGTACTTGGTATCGTTCTCCTCTGCAAGCACCTGTTGTGCCTGTTCGATTCCGAGCAGATCCAGCGTATGAATGTCCTCTCCGGTCACAACTGTCTCCTCCGCGAACTTATGCTCCACGGTAGTCGTAACCGTTTTTAACACACGACCTGCCGCCGCAATGCAGACTTCGGAAAGCTGCTGTCCCAACTGTGTTTCCAGATCCTCTTTAATGGCACGTATCGTATTGCCCACACGACCGATGTCATGAATCTGTCCATCGAGCATGGCACGCGTTTCATGCATTTTTGCACTATGCGCAATAACATGAAACACTTTATCTTCTTTATATCCTACGGAACCGACCACGTTTCGCGTCCCGATATCCAGACCAAATACCAATTCATCCGGCGTTATCATATCTGATATTCCTCTCTTTCCAGCAATCCGGCAACCTGTCTTACGACGTCCTCTTTTGCTCCGTTATTATCTATTACGATCCTGCAGTATTTCCGGTATGTCTCTTCGCTTAACTGGCTCTGAAAGATCTGTGCTACCTTTTTTGCAGAATACCCTCTGCTTTGCATGAGCCGTATCTTACGGTTTTCTTCTGTCGTGTAGATATACCACAATTCATCACAGATACTGTCATACCCTTCCTCAATCAAAAGCGCCGCCTCAAGAACCAGCACACGCAGTTTTCCGCGCTCCCTCTCTTGTTTTACCCGCTCCATCACATATGTTTTCACCGCCGGATGCACGATATTATTTAACTTTTCCCTTTTCGCAGCATCGGAAAAAATCACCTCCGCCATGCGTTCCCTTTTGATCCTTCCATCTGCATCAAATACGGCATCTTCCGCAAAGAGCTCCGCCAGTTTTTCGTAGCACGCTCCATTCGGTTCCATCAGTTCATGCGCGATCTCATCCGCAAGCATGACCTCAATTCCTTCCTGACCGGAAAGAAATTTTAAGATTTCCGTTTTTCCGGCTCCAACGCCTCCGGTAATTCCAACAAATTTCATCTATTTCGCCTCGTACCAGTTTTTTCCGGTATGCATATCGATCTCAAGCGACACTTTTAAATCTGCCGCCTGATGCATTTCCTCTTCCAGTATCTTTTCTACTGCATCCACTTCGTTCTCTGCCGCCTCTACCAAAAGTTCATCGTGCACCTGAAGCAGAAGCCTTGACTGTAAGCCTTCCTTTAAGAGTCTGTCATGCACCCGGTTCATCGCGATCTTTATGATATCTGCCGCTGTTCCCTGAATCGGCGCATTCATCGCAACACGCTCTCCAAACGAACGCTGCATGAAATTACTTGAGGAAAGCTCCGGAACCGGTCTTCTTCTTCCAAACATGGAACTCACATAGCCTTCGTTTTTCGCTCCTGTGACCAGACCGTCCAAAAAGGACTTGATCCCCGGATATGTCTCAAAATAGCGTTCTATATACGCAGCCGCTTCTTTTCTGGTGATACTTAAATCCTGACTTAATCCAAAAGAACTGATGCCGTACACAATCCCGAAATTGACTGCTTTCGCATTACGGCGCTGTAAATCCGTCACTTCATCAAACGGCACATGAAATACCTGTGACGCCGTCATGCGGTGGATATCCTGCGCTTCCCCATACGCTGCGATCAACATCTCGTCACCAGACATATGTGCCAGCACACGAAGCTCGATCTGGGAATAATCCGCATCCACAAACAGAGCACCGTCTTTGGGCAGGAATACCTTTCTGATCAGCCGTCCAAGCTCCATACGGATCGGAATATTCTGTAAATTCGGCTCGGTACTGCTGATCCTTCCGGTCGCCGTCACCGTCTGATGAAACGTCGAATGAATCCTGCCATCCTCCGTAATATAATCCGCAAGCCCATCCGCATAGGTGGATTTTAATTTCGCAAGCTGGCGGTACTCCAAAATATCTGCCACCAGCGGATATTCCGGTGCCAGCTTGTCTAACACATCTGCCGCTGTAGAATATCCGGTCTTCGTTTTCTTTGCATAAGGCATCTGTAATTTTTCAAACAGGATCACACCAAGCTGTTTTGGTGAATTAATATTAAACTCCTCACCCGCACCCGCATAAATGCTTTTTTCCAGCTCTGCGATACGAACAGAAAGTTTCTCTCCGTATTCCTGCAATGCCGCCTTATCTGCACGTATTCCTTCTTTTTCCATGTCCGCAAGCGTAAATACAAGCGGCATTTCGATCTCACGAAAGAGTCCGCCCATACCTGTTTTATCAAGTTCCTGCTCTAAAATGGGTTTCGCCGCATAGGCTGTAAAGCTGACAAAGCAGACATATTTTAAAAACGCCTCCGGCTGTGTCTCCACCGCTTCCGTAAGCGGCAGCTTTCCAAGAAGATCCGCGCGTGACGGGATCATCATTCCGAGGTAATCTTTGGCAAGATCTTCGTAGGAATATTCATTTTTCAGCGGATTTAACAGGTACGCTGCGATCTCGGTATCAAAAAATTCTTTTGCAAGCGATTCACTTGTCTGTTCTTCTGTCTGCAAAATACGTAACTGTGGTTTTAATGAAAACGTAATGCTGCATACGCCTGCATTAAGCAGTTCTTTTAATTTCCCGATCAGATATCCTTCGGTCAAAAATCCCTCTGCCGCTAAAAATACAGTGTTTTTTTCTCCAAAAGAAACAGATATGCCAAGCAGCCTGTCCTTTTCCCCCACAAGGAAAAAGCCAAGCTGTTTTTCTTTCTCTGCTTCTGCAAAAAACGCTTCTGCCTCTGTAAGATCGGTAATCTTACGGAAATACTGTTCCGTCTCATTTTTCGGTGCGGATATGTCAAACTTTGCGAGCAGATTTTTAAATTCCAGACGCTTGCACAGCAAATAGGCATCCTCGGTAAAAAGTTCTCCCAAAGCTGCCTCATCCAGACTGTAATCGATATCCGCATTGATCTCGATCGTCGCAAGCGTTTTACTCATCTGCGCCATATCATAGTGTTCTTTTAAATTTTCCTTCGCACGGTTCGGTTTGATCTCATCCACATGTGCGTATGCTTCCTCGATGCTTCCATAAGCCACGATCAGATTGGTCGCCGTCTTTTCTCCGATACCCGGCACCCCCGGAATATTGTCTGCCGTATCGCCCATCAGCGCTTTGACATCAATAAACTGCTGCGGTGTGACCTGATAACGTTCCTTCACATCTGCCGCATTGTAATCCTCGATCTCTGTCCCGGTACGCTTAGTCTTTGGAATACGGATCTTGATCTGATCCGTTGCAAGCTGCAAAAGATCTCTGTCTCCGGAAACAACCGAAACGACAAGTCCTTCTTTTTCACTGCGTTTTGCGATCGTTCCGATGATATCATCCGCTTCATAGCCTTCCTTTTCGATGACTTTCACGCCCATCGCCCTTAACATCTCTTTCATGAGCGGAACCTGTTCGCGGAGTTCCTCTGCCATCGGTTTTCTCGTCCCCTTATATGCATCGTACATTTTGTGGCGGAACGTCGGAGCATGTACATCAAATGCCACCGTCAGATAATCCGGCTTTTCCTCATCTAAGATCTTAAAAAGGATATTCAAAAATCCATAGACCGCATTGGTATGCAGCCCTTCTGCATTGGTGAGATCGGGAATTCCGTAGAATGCCCTGTTCAAAATACTGTGTCCGTCGATCAATACTAATTTCCTGCTCATTTTACTCCTCGTCTACCAACTGAAAAAATTTCGTATCAATCTCCGGATACGTGCGCTTTAAGGAGATCGGCTTTCCGCTGTTATTTAAAAAGCAGTGTTCGCTCTTTGCGATACAGCGCAGTTCTCCTGTCTCTTTATCTGTCATACGATATGCGCATGCCAGCTTAATCCCGTTATAGAAAGATATCTTCGTCTCGATCTGTACCGTATCACTGAAATGCACCATGCTCTTATATTCACAGGCAACTGAGATCACGGGACTTATCAGCTCCGCCTCTTCCATCATTTTATAGCTGTATCCCATCTGCTCCATCATATCCATCCTTGCTTCTTCCATCCAACGGATGTAATTGGAATGATGTACGATTCCCATCTGATCGGTCTCATAATATTTCACATGATGTTCATACGGCTTAATTTTTAAATTGGCCGGTGTTTTGTATACTTCTACTCTTGTATCCTTCAACTGTCTCACCTTCCATTATATTTGTTCTGATTTCATTTATCCGGGCATAGAAAACACCCAATATAGACATTATGTCACAGGTTGGACGGAAATTCAATGTTTTCTTAGCATTCCCCCTGTCTCATCATCCGGTTTAAGCTTTTTACGCAAATGCCGGATATAGATCTTTAAAATCTTCTTTGGTAAATCTGTGATAGATCACATGGCATCCTTCAAAGGTGATACAGTAGCGGTAATCATTCGGCTTTCCATCCGTAAAATAGATCAGATAATCAAAATCTTCTCCCTCTATGTTCTGTAAAGTAACTTCTTTAGAAAATTCTTTAAAAACCTTTTCTATTTCTTTGATCGTACAGTCATGTCTGGAGATCACAGCAATAAAACGGGTCAAAAATTCGTTTTCATCCATATGCACATGAACATATTCCGCACACTGCGGCGCAAACGTAAGACAGAAACGCTCCCCTTCATTGGAGATTTCAAGTTTTCCCCACTTGTCCTGCACAGCTTTTTTCAGATCATCCAGTACCTGATGCATGGCAGCGATTCCGCAATCCACCGCAAGCAGCCTATTTAAGGATTTGAGCGGATAATATAAATGGATGACCTCACTGCGATACCCCAGCTTAATCTGTTCTTCTGCGATCACATCCACGATGTTTTGTTCCAGTCTGTCAAATATTTCCATAAATTCTGCTCCTCATTGTTTAGTTTCATTATTATAATAAGTAGACTATTCCAACAATCCTGTCAAGCAAAAATTTCCCAGCTCACCGCAAAACCACGGCTGCCGGGAATTTACTTATTTCTGATAAAATTTTATTTTTGTATGTGCCTGATAGGTTTCTCCCGGCTGCAGAACCGGGGAGGCAAACTGTTCTTCATTGACTGCGTTCGGATAATACTGCGGTTCCAGACAAAAACCATGACGACAGTCATAAAACACACCGCCTTTTCCTGCGTGCTTCTGCACAAAATTGCCGGAATAAAACTGTATGCCCATACAGTCTGTATAAAAATCCATTGCAATTCCGGTATCCTCACACACTGCCTGTGCCGCAAGCCGCCTCGATCATACCTGTCGGTATCGCTTTTTTGCTGCTGACCGGAGTATACACGACTGTCGCTTCCATGTTTCCTGGAAATCCCTGTTCCATATCTTTACTCAGATAAGTAAACGTGATCCGGTCATTTCTTCCTTCCTCCAGCTTTGCCTCCCAGATCACATTATGAAATCCATGTGCCCCGCTGTGCAGGTTATTTTCATTATCATTTGCCTCAAGTGCATATTCCATTCCGCCCAGTCTGTATCGTGCTTTCCTCTCCGTCAATTCTGTCCATAATACGCATTTGCGCCATGTTTCCGGTAAAAATGTTTATCACGGATACAGTCCGGTGCCGGCTGTACCTTCGGATTGATCAGTTCTGTTTTTGCCGCCATTTTTGCGACTTCCTCTAAAACAACCGCATTGTGCACAGCCTCCGCGGCATCCTTGCCCCATGTGAACGGTCCGTGGTTTTTGCAGAGCACACCCGGTGTATACATCGGATTTGCCTCCCGCTCCTCAAACGTCTCAATAATGACAAGACCCGTGTTCTTCTCATACGCCTCATCGATCTCCTCTGGTGTCAGGCTCCGCGCACATGGGATCTCACCGTAAAAATAATCCGCATGTGTCGTTCCGTAGAGCGGAATGCTCCGTCCTGCCTGCGCCCATGCCGTAGCCTCCGGAGAATGGGTATGGACCACACCGCCGATCTCAGGATATTTTTTGTACAACTCAAGATGCGTCGGTGTGTCGGAGGACGGTTTGTATTTTCCTTCAATCTTATTTCCATCCAGATCCATTACGACCATATCATCCGGTGTAAGCTTATCATAATCCACACCGCTCGGCTTTATGACAAAATAACCGCTCTTACGGTCAATTCCGCTTACATTGCCCCAGGTATAAGTGATAAGCCCGCGTCTTGGCAATTCCATATTAGCTTCATATACTTCTTTTTTTAACTGTTCTAACATAACGACCTACCTCTCTTTTCGATCAGCGCATGGAATCCACTGCCGCACGCTCTATCGCAAGACCTTTCGTGTAATGCTCCATAAATGCGTCAAATCCTGCCACATCCTCTGCCTTCGGTTCAAGCGTGTCGCCTTTTTGTCCTGCAAATACTTTATGATCCAAATAATCATAAAGCGTCTCACTCTCTGCTTTATTCTTCATGTAGGAAGCAAGCACCGCGATACCCCATGCGCCGCCTTCACCTGCTGTCTCCATGACTGTGACCGGCGTATCCATTGCGGCCGCCAGAATGCTCTGCCCGACGCCTTTCGTCTTAAAGAGTCCTCCGTGCCCTAAGATCTTATCCACCTTGACATTTTCTTCTTTCAGCAGAATGTCAAGCCCGGTTTTTAACACACCGAGGGAAGTAAACAGATGGACACGCATAAAATTCGCCAGATTAAATTTTGCATCCGGCATCCGCGCAAAGAGCGGTCTTCCTTCTTCAAATCCAGTCACCGGTTCTCCAGAAAAATAATTGTATGCCATCAGTCCGCCGCAGTCTGCATCACCTTCGAGCGCTTTGTTGTAAAGCACATAGAACAATTTTGTCATATCCACTTCCACGCCAAAACTCTCTGCAAACTCTTTAAACAGGTTTACCCACGCATTCAGATCAGAAGTGCAGTTGTTGCAGTGCACCATTGCAACCAGATTTCCAGTCGGTGTCGTTACCAGATCGATCTCTTTGTGTACTTTTTTTAATTCTTCTTCCAATACGATCATCGCAAATACAGAAGTACCTGCTGATACGTTTCCGGTACGCTTTGCGATACTGTTCGTTGCTACCATTCCTGTTCCGGCATCGCCCTCCGGCGGGCAGACCGGGATTCCAGCCTGTAAATTTCCGCTCACATCAAGTAATTTTGCGCCTTCCTCGGTCAGTACCCCTGCTTCTTCTCCTGCCACCAGCACATCCGGTAAAATATCTTTCAGTTTCCATGAATAACCATAGGGAGCCGTCAGCTTGTCAAACTTTTCGATCATGCCTTCATCAAACTGTCTGGTATGGATATCGATCGGAAACATGCCAGATGCTTCACCGACGCCGAGCACTTTTCTTCCAGTCAGTTTCCAGTGGATGTATCCTGCAAGCGTGGTAAAAAACGCCACATCCTTTACATGCTCTTCTTTGTTTAAGATTGCCTGATACAGATGCGCAATACTCCAACGCTGTGGAATATTATAGGAAAATTCCTCTGTCAATTTTTCCGCCGCCTCTTCGGTGATCGTGTTTCTCCATGTCCGAAACGGCACAAGCAGTCCGCCTGCCGCATCAAACGCCATATATCCATGCATCATCGCACTGAATCCAATGGAGCCAACCTTTGACAGCACCATGCCATATTTGCTTTTTACATCCCAAGCCATCTTCTGATAGCAGTCTCTAAGCCCTTCCCAGATCGCATCCAGACTGTAAGTCCAGATATGGTCCACGAGCTGATTTTCCCACTCATGACTGCCGGATGCGATCGGTGTATTGTCTTCGCCGATCAAAATTGCCTTGATCCTCGTTGAACCAAACTCGATACCAAGCGCTGTCTTTCCCGCTAAAATATCTTCTTTTGCTCCCATAGTCGTTTCCCTCCGCTTTCCCTTTTTTATACTTTTATTTTACGAATTTCTTTACCTTCTCATAAATACCATTTCCGTCCAGTCCGTATTTTGCAACCAGTTCCTTTGCCGGACCGGATTCTCCGAATACGTCATTTACTCCAATACGCAGTAACTGTGTCGGTGCTTCTTCTGAAAGCACTTCTGCTACTGCACTTCCGAGTCCTCCAATTACAGAATGTTCTTCTGCCGTCACGACTTTTCCGGTCTTTGTCGCAGATGCGATCACAAGATCCCGGTCAATAGGTTTAATTGTATGTATATTCACGACTTCCGCATCAATTCCGTCTGCTGTGAGTTTTTCCGCAGCTTCCAGCGCACTGCTCACACAAAGACCGGTTGCAAAGATCGTAACATCTTTGCCTTCCTTTAAGACAACACCTTTTCCTATCTCAAACTTATAGTCTGCACGATCATTGATCACCGGAACCGCCAGTCTGCCGAAACGCAGATATACCGGGCCTGCATGTTCATATGCCGCACGTACTGCCGCTTTTGCTTCGATATCATCCGATGGATTGATGACCACCATACCAGGGATCTCCCGCATCAGGGCAAGATCCTCATTGCACTGGTGTGTTGCTCCATCTTCACCGACCGATATGCCTGCATGTGTCGCTCCTATCTTCACATTCAGGTGCGGATAACCGATCGAGTTCCTGACCTGCTCAAAAGAACGTCCCGCCGCAAACATCGCAAATGTACTGACAAACGGCACATATCCGCAGGTACTCATACCTGCCGCGATACCGGTCATGTTTGCTTCTGCAATACCACAATCGATATGACGATCCGGAAATTCTTTTTTAAAGATTCCGGTCTTTGTCGCCGCCGCAAGATCGGCATCCAGCACAACAAGATTTTCTTTTTCTTTTCCGAGTTCGACCAGTGCATTTCCATAGCTCTCTCTGGTCGCGATCTTCTTTACTTCCGGCATAATGCTTCACCTGCTTTCTCCAGTTCGTCCATTGCGATCCGGTATTCTTCATCATTCGGCGCTTTTCCATGCCAGCCCGCCTGATTTTCCATGAAAGATACGCCTTTTCCCTTGACCGTCTTTGCGATGATCGCTGTCGGCATCCCCTTCGTCTCCCGCGCTTCTTTAAATGCCGCGCGGATCTCATCAAAATCATTGCCGTCTATGTTGATCACATGGAACTGAAACGCCTCGAATTTTTTATCGATCGGATACGGAGAACATACATCCGTGATCGCACCATCGATCTGAAGGTTATTGTTATCTACGATCACTACCAGATTGTCCAGTTTATGTGCTCCGGCAAACATTGCCGCTTCCCAGATCTGTCCCTCCTGAATCTCTCCGTCTCCGGTAACTGCATAGACACGGTAATCCTTGTTTTTCATCTTTCCTGCAAGTGCCATTCCGACCGCTGCGGAGAGTCCCTGACCCAGCGAACCGCTCGACATATCCACGCCCGGAATATGCTTCATATCCGGATGTCCCTGCAGATAGGAACCGGTATGACGCAGTGTCTTTAGATCCTCTGACGCAAAATAACCTCTCTGTGCCAGCGCCGCATAAAGCCCCGGAGCCACATGTCCTTTGGAAAGCACCAGACGGTCACGCTCCTCCATCTTTGGATCTTTCGGATCGATATTCATTTCTTCAAAATACAGATAAGTAAAAATATCGGCTGCGGACAATGAACCGCCCGGATGTCCGGATGCCGCGCTGTGTACCGCTGTCACAATGCCTTTACGGATCTCTGCGGCAGTCTTTTTTAGTTCTATATTGGTCATCTTTTTCTCCTCCGTCACGATCAATCACCGAATACCGCACGGTAATCCGCTTTGAATTTCTCAATACCCTGATCGGTCAGCGGATGTTTTGTCATCTGCTCAATGACTTTATACGGAACAGTCGCAATATCCGCACCTGCAAGCGCACAATCGGTCACATGGATCGGATTGCGGACAGACGCAGCAATGATCTTAGTCTCGTATCCGTAAATGTCAAAGATCTCTGCGATCGTGCGCACGAGGTCGATCCCCGGCTGGCTGATGTCATCAAGTCTTCCGAGAAACGGTGATACATAAGCCGCTCCGGCTTCTGCCGCAAGCAGTGCCTGATTTGCAGAAAAGATCAGTGTCACATTCGTCTTGATTCCTTCTGCGGAAAGTGCTTTTACTGCCTTTAAGCCTTCTACCGTCATCGGGATCTTTACGACCATATTCTCATGGATCGCTGCGATCTCACGGCCTTCTTTTATCATGCCCTCCGCATCCGTCGTTGTGGCTTTCACCTCTCCGCTGACCGGTCCGTCCACAATCGACGTGATCTCTTTAATAACTTCGTTAAAATCTCTGCCTTCCTTTGCGATCAGGGACGGATTTGTGGTGACTCCGCAGATCACGCCCATGTCATTTGCTTTTCTGATGTCCTCTACGTTTGCTGTATCAATAAAAAATTTCATGTTGTTTTCCTCTTTTCTTTTTGATTGTTTTTATATCGCAGTTCTGCTGTACAAAAATGTACAGCAGAACTGCCCTGGTAAGGGTTTGGTAGGGAGGCGAATCCTTTCGGACTCTGCTTATCTATATACAATGTCTCCAAGCATAAGGTCTTTCTTGAAGTCACGTATATTCGTATTTTTATCAATGTAGACAGCTTCAATGCCCATTGCCGCTGCCCAGTCACCCATCTGCTCTGCAGTCAGGTCATAGCTGAATGCGGTGTGATGTGCGCCGCCTGCTAAGATCCATGCTTCCGCACCCGTATAAAGATCCGGCTGTGGTGTCCAGAAATTGGTTGCCACCGGAAGCTTCGGCATTGGTTTTTCTGTCTTCTTGCAGTCCACATCATTGATGATAAGACGGAAACGGCTGCCCAGATCGATCAGTGATGTCGCAATACCTTTTCCTTCTTTTGATGTAAATACAAGACGCGCCGGATCTTCACGGTCACCCATGGAAAGCGGCTGACACTTGATGCTGATCGGGCCGTCTGCGATGGACGGACAGATCTCAAGCATATGTGCCTGTAAGATGCCCTCTTTTCCTTTTACAAAATTGTATGTATAATCTTCCAGCATGGAAGTTCCTTTTGCGTCTTTCATTCCGGCTGTCATGACTTTCATCAGACGAACCATAGCTGCCACTTTCCAGTCACCTTCCGCGCCGAATCCGTAGCCTTTTTCCATCAGCCGCTGGATTGCAAGTCCCGGAAGCTGTTTTAATGCGCCGAGATCTCCGAAATGGGTGACGATCGCCTGATAATTCTTTTCCTGTAAGAAACGTTCGAATCCAAGTTCAATCTGTGCCTGCACTGCCACATGGCGTTTAAACTCTTCCGGATCTCTCCCCTCTAAGAGGATCTCGTATTTATCGTAATATTCATCCAGCAGTGCATTTGTATCCGATGCCGATACTGCTGCAACGGATTCTGCAATCTCGTTGACCGGATACGCATCCACTTCCCAGCCAAATTTAATCTGTGCTTCTACCTTGTCACCCTCTGTAACCGCAACGTTGCGCATGTTATCCGCCACACGCATCACACGGATATGGCTGCTCTCCACTACGCCGACTGCGGTGCGCATCCAGGATGCGATCCGTTCCTGCACCTCGCTGTCAGCCCAGTGTCCGACAACCACCTTACGCTCAATCCCCATGCGGCTCACGATATGTCCGTACTCGCGGTCTCCGTGTGCAGACTGGTTTTCATTCATAAAGTCCATATCGATCGTATCATACGGCAGTTCTTCGTTGAACTGTGTATGTAAATGAAGCAGCGGCTTTCTGTATTCCTGTAATCCGAGAATCCATGATTTTGCCGGCGAAAAAGTATGCATCCAGGTGATCACGCCTGCGCATTCCTCATCGTTGTTTGCCTCGTTAAATGTCTTACGGATCAGCTCATTCGTGATCAGTGTCGGTTTCCATACCACCTCAAACGGAAGCACCCCTGACTTGTTTAACTCATCTACGATCTGCTTTGCATGCTCCGCAACCTTTCTCAAGCATTCATCCCCATAAAGATCCTGTGATCCTGTGCAAAACCAAAATTTATACTGTTTTTGTAATAACATGTAAAATCCCTCCTGATATTCTGTCTGTTTCCTGTTTTTGTTTCTAATATCATCTTACAACTTGTATTGTCGTCTTTACAAGTTGTTTTTTTTACAAGAATCCCTGATCACAAGCTCCGGTTCGATCAAGAGCTTGTCCTTTCCACCCGCCGGCTGTCCGTCACGCATCAGAGAAAGTAGCATCCCCGCCGCCATTTCTCCGAGTTTTTCCTGTGGATGTGCGATCGTGGTAAGCTTCACTGCACCAGTCTGAGCGATAAACGAATTATCATATCCGGTCACCGAGATATCCTCCGGCACCGACAGCCCCGCATCGTTCAGCCCGCGGATCACTTCCACTGCGATCTGATCGTTATAGCATACAACCGCATCCATCTTTTCTTTTGCCTCTGCCATCTGACGAAGCCGCTCATAGGGATGGATCGCCCGATCTTCCGTGTAAAACCACACAACATGATCCGGATCATAACGAAGTCCCGCCTCCTGCAGCGCCATGACATAACCCTTGTGGCGGTTCTGTCCCTGCATATCGTCTGCTTTAAACACTCCGATGATCTGCCGGTGTCCGAGCCCGATCAGATATTTCGTGATGAGGTAGCCGCCCTTACAGTCATCCATCAGAATCTGCGGCTTGTCTTCCATCTGTTTAAAACACCCCTGAATGAACACATATGGAATCTGAAATTCATCCAGCTTCTGATAAAGATTCATATGCCTGCAATAAATCTGGCTCTTGCTCGGCTCGATGATCAGCCCGTCAATATCTTTTTTTAACAGTTCCTCCAGACATCTCGCCTCAAGGCTTCTGGAATTTTTTGTGTTCTTTAAGATGATGCTGTATCCCGCCTCCGTCATCACATGATCGATCCCCTGTATGACACGCGGAAAGATATAATCGGACAGATAGGTCGTCACCACGGCAATGTTTCTGGAGGTTCTGGTATGACGCACCAGCTCCGAGCAGAAGGTTCCTCTGCCGTGTTCCGCATAAATATAACCGGCATTTTCTAAAATGAGCAGTGCCTTCCGTACAGTCTGCCTGCTCACACCATAGGCTCTGGAAAGCTCATTTTCCGACGGAAGTTTATCGCCCGCCTGAAGTTTTCCACTGACAATCTGTTCCTTTAATTCTTCCATCAACTTGTAATATTTCAGTTTTCTGGCATTTTCTTCTTCCAACATACGCAATTTCCTCACAATTCTCCGTTTTTTCATCAAACAGACCGATTATGTTGTAAACTTGTATCTTTACTTGTAATTATTTTATCACATTTTTTCTCTCTGTCACGATATATTTTATGTTTTTCTAAAATTATTTAATGGTTTTTCAAAAATACCTTATTTTATATTGACCGTGTTTTTGAAAAACCTTATAATTTACTTATTAGAAATGTACATCCGTACCGGCTTGCATTTCACAAAGGAGGTACACAAAATGCTTCATATTTTATCTTTAGATGACGGCCTCGATATTTTCAAAGCGCTTGGCTCTGAAATCCGTGTGGAAATCGTAAAATTACTTCTGGAAAACAAGAGCATGAACATGAATGAACTGGCAAACAAATTGAACATTACAAACGGTGCCTTAACCAGTCATATCAAAAAGCTGGAATCCTGCGGGATCATTACAACATCCAATGAATCCGCCGGACATGGCAATCAGAAGATCTGTTCCATTCATGTTGATAAGATCTTGATCGAACTCCAGCCTCCGGAAGAATCTGAAAACGTATACAATACCGAAGTCAAAGTCGGACATTACTCCGATTACAACGTCTATCCGACCTGCGGGCTCGCAACTCCAAACGTACTGATCGGTGAAGTAGACGATCCGCGCTATTTTGCCCATCCTGACCGCTACAATGCGGACATCCTCTGGTTTACCAAAGGCTATGTGGAATATCTGATTCCAAACTTCATTCCTTTCTCCCAGAAGATCACACAGCTCACCGTTTCAGCAGAGTTGAGCTCCGAAGCTCCCGGTGTCAATGATGTCTGGCCTTCCGACATCAGCTTTTATCTAAACGATGTATTTATCGGCTCCTGGACTTCGCCCGGCGATTTCGGCGGCAATGTCAAAGGAATTTTTACCCCGGACTGGTGGTATCCAAACTGGAATCAGTATGGACTGTTAAAACTTTTAGTGATCAACCGCTACGGTACTTTTATTGACGGACTGAAGATCTCCGATGTCACGATCAACCAGTTTGATCTGGATTACCGCAGCACGATCAAACTGCGTCTCGGTGTGGATGAAAATGCCAAGCATGTAGGCGGACTTACGATCTTTGGAAAATCCTTCGGCAATTACAGTCAGGACATTCAGGTCAGCATCAACTACGCTCCTATGGGAAATGAACCGGTGGAACAATAGCAAAAAAAGAGACTGGCTTAAATCTCTCAATCGGATTTAAGCCAGTCTCTTTTTTATTACCACTTCTTATATGGACATCCCGCACGCTTTGCCGCGGCGCGCAGCTCTACATAACAGCCGCACGCCTGACAGGTCGCTTCGGTCAGATAATCACAGGAACGGCATACCGCAAGACGTTTTTCATAGAGCACATCCTCTGCTCGATCCGCCTCCTGCAAAACATCGATGTATTTTTTTACATATGTTTTTCCTTCTTCGCCCTCCATGTCCCGCAAGAGGCATTTCCGACAGATCCGCTTCTCCATGCTGATCCCTCTTTTCTTCCCTGCGTCTTTTATTTTACACGGATCTCCGTCACACTGCACGCCGGAAGTGTTACGGTAATACCGTCTGCTGTCATTTCATATGCTGTAAATTCCTGCTCTGTCACATGATCCGGATCTTCAAAGGTATTGTGCGCCTGTATCTGTTTATCTGTCACGATGTTTGCTTCCACAACCTCATATTTTCTGCCATGATCCGCAAAAGCGATCTCCACTTTTTCCTCTGCAGTCGCAGACAAATTATTCAATGTGATCGTGATCACACCATCTTTATCACGCGAAACAGATTCTGTGATATTCGGCACACGCCATTCGTCCGGTCCAGTTTCGCCGCTTCCGCTCAGGGTACTGTTTAAAAGCTCTGCTCCCTGGTGATGACGATACATATGGAATACGTGATATGTCGGGGTCTTTATCATTTTCTCACCTTCCGTCAGGATCACAGACTGAAGCACATTTACCATCTGTGCGATATTTGCCATCTTGACACGATCACAGTGCTTGTTAAAGATGTTTAAGGTCACACCTGCCACCAAAGCGTCACGGACTGTATTCTGCTGATATAAAAATCCCGGATTAGTACCCGGCTCACAGGTAAACCAGGTTCCCCATTCATCTACCATCAGTCCGACTTTTTTATCCGGATCATACTGATCGATGATGTCACTGTGACGTCTTACCAGTGTCTCCATGTAATATGCTTTATACAGTGTCTTATACCATACTTCCTCATCAAAATCCGTTGCGCTTCCCTTGATCTCCCAGCCTTCCGGATGTACATAGTAATGTAAGGAAATACCATCCATAAATCCGTGCAGATGTTCCGGCGTATGATCAAACGCCACATCCAGCACATTTTTAGTCCAATGGTAATCATCGACATTTGCACCGCAGCAGATCTTCTGGATCGGAGCTGCACCATCATAATTGCGGACATAGGTCTGATAACGGCGGTATTCATTTCCGTAATACTGCGGTGTCATATTTCCGCCGCAGCCCCAGTTCTCATTTCCGACACCAAAATAATCCACTTTCCACGGTTCTTCCTGTCCGTTTTCTTTCCTCAGGTCAGCCATCGGAGAAACTCCGTTAAATGTCATATATTCTACCCATTCTGACATCTCCTGCACCGTGCCGCTTCCTAAGTTTCCGTTGACATAGGTTTTGCAGCCGAGCTGACGGCAGAGTTCAAAATATTCGTGTGTTCCGAAACTGTTATCTTCTACGACTCCGCCCCAGTGCGTATTGATCATTTTCTTACGGCCTGCTTTCGGTCCGATACCGTCTTTCCAATGATATTCATCCGCAAAACATCCTCCCGGCCACCGCAGTACCGGAACCTTCATCTCTTTTAACGCATCCACGACATCGATACGCATACCATTTACATTCGGGATCGTAGAATTTTCCCCAACGTAAAGTCCTTCATAAATACATCTTCCCAGATGTTCACTGAAATGTCCATAGATCTCTGGTGCGATCGTTCCTTCCACCTTATTCTCGTTAATCAGTAATTTCGCCATAATTTTTTTCCTCACTTTCTGCTTTTCGCGTGATAAATTATTGCACATAGGACGCTGTATGTTCTTTTAAATAGTGTACGCCCCAGATTGTTTCATTGTTGTCACCGACGGCTGAAAAACACAAGACCGGATTTCCTGCCTCATCATCCATTTCAATGATAACACCCTTATAATCCACACCATTTTCTGTCACCGTCACATAATTGCTGCCGTCCTCCACCGTAAAGGTTCCTTCCAGACTGCCATCCATCTTGCCGTCCGCATGCAGTGTGACTTCTTTTCCCTCTTTGATCTTTGCATCAATCCCGGTTCCGTGATTCAAGATATAATAAGTCCCGGTCAGATCTTTCTGCCGATAACCCTTCTCACTTAAAGTCTCTCCTGATGCCGCAAACGGCGCCGCCACAAGCCAGCCGTCCTCATTGACAAAAAGCTGATGCACACGAGGCTCATGTCCTTCTGTCCCGTCATCAAAACGCTGATGATAGACCACATACATCTTTCCATCCTCATCGGTAAAAGCTGACTGACCGCCCGGTGCCATATAGCTCACATCCAGACTCGGCAATGTGTAATTACCCATCATCTTTACCCCATATTCCGAATGATCCAGGACTTTTTGCATCTCCTGCCCTTTGGCATCAACGTAAGTACCATCCACTTTATCCGAACGAAACTCCCGGATCTGATATCCGCCTTCCCGGTTCAGACCACCATAAGATACGAGCAGATAATAATAGCCGCTCTGTTCATCATACTGGATATACGGTCCTTCGATCGAATTATGCCCGCCTCCGCAGAGACGTTTTCCATAATACTTATTGACATTGTTTTCTTCATCCGTCTCCGGGTGGATCGGATAACCGGTCTGTTCATCCAGTTCCAGCAGAAAGATACCGCCGGACCAGGAGCCATAGACCATCCACATCTTTCCGTCTTCATCGTAAAATACCGCCGGATCGATGCAGTTTGGCCAGTCGATATTATTAAATCCTCCATGCTTCACATAGTCTGTGATCTTTACATCCTGCCCCATAACCTCATAAAAATCGGTCTGCTTTGCCGTCTGTGAGGTAAAACCGGAATAAAGTATCGTATCCTGATAAGTATAAGGCCCCTTCGGATCATCCGCTGTTGCAAAGCAGAGATTGGATTTGATGTAACTGGATGTTGTACAAAAATACATCACATACTTTCCCATCGCCTTATTGTAGATCACATTCGGTGCCCAGACAGAATATCCACCGTCCTCATTTTTTCCCACATAGGAAAAAGCCGCTTTCTCTTCATCAAACAGATTGTCAAAAAGCGGATTGCTCTTTCTCACTCCGTCCGCAAAGCTGTCCCAATTTACCAGATCCTCTGATGTCCCTGCCGCCATATGGCTTCCGAACAGATAATAAGTTCCATCTTCTCCGGCCAGAAGCTGTGGGTCATGGATCGCGGTTCCTGCATGAACAGATCCTCTTTTTACCTCGTCTGCGGAAACCTCATTGTCCGTCACATCCCCGCATCCGCCGAGCACTGAGGCGAACACAAGTGCCCCGATCATACATAGAATTTTTCTTCTTTTCACCGTAAAGCCTTCCTTTCCTTGTCACTTATTGCAGTATCTTCATCCATGTCTGCATTTCTCCGGTCTTACGGTTACCCCAATAGCAATATGGAACCATTGTCAGTTCCGCTTCTTTTAACGGAACGCGCTTTCCTGCATACAGCACATCTGCATCCCACATTTCTGCCGCTATACGCTTTCCTGACAATTTTATGACATCCGTACCGCCAAGCAGACTATCATCATATTCTACAACCGGTTCCACTTCCGTATCCACAAAAAGATTCGAAAGATTTTCACCGTTGTCAGTCTGTTCCATACAATATACGAGCGGTCCCCGTTTCACTGCAACTTTTCCGGCATCTGCGCGTACCTTCGGATTTGCATATACAAAATGCGGCGGCATATTAAAATCAAGAGAAATCTCTATCTCTTTTCCTTCAAGCGGAATCTTCACATAGCTTCCCGCTTCTGCCGGAATCATCTTCTGATCACAGATTAGCGAAATCTCCTTCGCATAAGACGGAATCCGCAGCATGACCGCTGCCGCCACTTCCTGCTCTGCGGAAACGGTAAGCTTTACCCTTCCTTCAAACGGAAATCTGGTCTCTGCCACAACTTTTGCCGGCACCCCATCAAACGAAATCTCTGCCTCTCCTGCGACAAACATATTTACCCAGAGATCCCTGCCTTCCTGCGCATACACATACTCCCCAAGAGACGCCAGTGTTCTTGCAATATTCGGCGGACAGCACGCACAGCCAAACCATTTCTGACGTACCGGCTTCACATGTGCCATAGATGTATGATCCATACAGTTATCTGGCCAGACCTCCAACGGATTCACATAAAAGAAACTCTTGCCGTCCAATGCAATTCCCGCCGTCACAGTGTTCATCAGCGCACATTCCATTGTATCAGCATATTTTTCCTCACCTGTGATCGCAAGCATTCTGCGGCAGAAAAGCGCAAGTCCGATTGATGCACAGCTTTCGGCATAATTCGTATCATTCGGCAGATCATAGTCTGTTGTAAAGCGCTCATAGGCACCGGAGCTTCCGATCCCGCCGGTCAGATACATTCTCTTCTTTGTAATATTGTCATAGAGCTTTTCGCAGGCATGAAGCAGTTCCTCATCCTGATACTCATACGCCAGATCTGCCATCGCACAGTAGAGATAAACCGCACGCACCGCATGCCCTTCAGCGGTATCCTGCATACGCACCGGCTTATGACACTGGGAATACTGTGGAAAAAACGGATTCACATCTTTAAAGATATCGATCCAGCTTTCTTTTTCACTCTCGTGGATCAGATAATTCGGCTCCGTTCCGCGACGATCCACAAAATCCTTTGCCATTTCAAGATACTTCCGCTCTCCGGTCACCTGATAAAGACGGATCAATCCGATCTCCACTTCCTCATGACCAGGCACCGCATATTCAAATGTTTCCTTGTGAAAAACTTCACAGATCAGATCTGCCACACGCCGCATGATATTTAAGAATTTCTCTTTTCCGGTCACCTGATAATAGGCAGCTGCTGCTTCCATAAAGTGACCTGCCGTATAAAGCTCATGTCCCTCCCTGAGATTGCAGAATTTTTTATCCGGTTCTTTTATGATAAAATAAGTATCCAGATAACCATCCGGCTGCTGTGCCTTTTCGATCAGATCGATCATGGCATCCGCGCGCTGTTCCAGTTCTTTGTCCGGTTCATAAGCAAGCGAATATGCCACCGCCTCCAGCCACTTTGCAAGATCAGTATCCTGGAACACAGCCCCTTCAAATTCTCCTTCGCGTAACCCCGCCGCGATCTCAAAATTTTTAATACAGTGGCTCGGCTCCGCATCCTCCACACGGTCATTTAACGCTTCCCACTGATACGGTATGATCTGATCTGTTACAAGTTTCGTATATTTATTCCAGAAAAAATCATCCAGTCTGATCTTATTTAATGGTAAAACATTCCTTCTCCTCTGATTCATTTTGACCTCCTCTAAGATTCATAGGAAAACACCGGATGTCCTGCCTCATCCCAGCGCACGCGCATCACCATCGCATGCCGGTTTGGATTGTAGAGCGGGTTCCCCGTGATTTCCCGTTCTGTCCGCGCATGATAAACCATAATGTCGTTCCCCTGTTCATCCTTTGTAAACGAATTATGTCCCGGTCCATAGATTCCCAGTGTTTCGTCTGTCTTTAGTACCGGATAACGCTCCTTTTTCCACTGTCGCGGATCCAAAAGATCTGCATCTTCATCCACCGAGAGCATTCCGACACAATAACAAATCCCGGTCTCACTCGCTGAATAGGTAAGATAGATCTTCCCATTGCGTTTTATCACCGCCGGTCCCTCATTGACCCAGAAGCCGATCCTCTCCCAGTCATAATCCGGTGTTGTGAGCAGTACCTGCACCGTTTTTAACCGATCCGGTGCTTCCATCTGCGCAATATAAAGATTAGAGATCTGCTTTCCTGTTCCCACCTTCTCTGCCCAGACATAATAATAATTTCCTTTATTTTCAAATATCGTTGCATCCAGTGAAAATGCCGTAAATGAAAATTCATCTTCCTCTGACCGCTTCATCATTCCAAGCTCTTTCCATGTTCCCGTCAACGGATCTTCATCTGCGCATTCAAGAACATATGGTCGTATCTGCCATACATCCTCTTTTTCCCCACCCGCAAAATAGAGATACCATTTTCCGAACAGATAATGTAACTCCGGCGCCCAGATATGTTCGCTCATGATACCGCTCTCGTGCTTATGCCACACTTCTACTTCTTCTGCATCCGGCAGTTCGGCGAGCGTTTTCGCCCGGCGCAGGCAAATGCCGTCATAAGCCGGCACCGATGCTGTAAAATAATACCAGCCGTCCGTATGTCTGTATACATAAGGATCTGCCCGCTGTAAGATCCACGGCTTATTGTATTCCAGTTGTTTTTCCCTCTCCATAATTTCACCTCATGTTTTCTTTGCATTTTGCACTATGTTTTAGAAAACCAGGGAAAATCCCTGGTTTTCTAAGAGAAAGAGGATATTTAACCTTTGACTGCTCCTGCTGTCATTCCATCGATAAAGTATTTCTGGAAGCAGAGGAATACCACGAACACCGGAACGATCGCAAGCATGGAACCCGCGATTAGGACATCATAATTGTTTCCATACGGTGTGAGCAGTGTATTCAGTCCGATCGGTAATGTAAATTTATCTGCACTCCGGTATACAAGCATCGGCCATAACAGATTGTTCCACGAACCCATTGCACTCAATATTGCCATAGATGCAAATGCCGGCTTTGTAATCGGAAGCATGATCTTGATACAGATACCAAATTCCGTTGCCCCGTCAATACGTCCTGCATCCAAAAGTTCTTTCGGAAGTCCGCGCATATACTGGCGGAAGAAAAAAATCGTGGACGCACCGCACAGTCCGGGCAGGCTCACGCCTGCGGTACTGTCGATCAGCTTTAAGGAAATGATCTCCTTGTAAAGCGGAAGCATCAAAATCTCAAACGGTACCATCATCGTCGCAATAACTAAGAAGAATAAGAAACTCTTGCCCTTAAATTCATACATAGAAAATCCATATGCGATAAAATAACAGATGATCAGCGTAAGTATCACAGTAATAAAAGTGAGTACCAGGCTGTTTTTAAACCATGTGAAATATTTCACAGAGTCTGCATTTCCAGCAAACAGATATTTATAGTTTGCAAGGCTCATCTCAGAAAAGTCCAGATGAATAGATAAGCCTTTTCGTATCAGCTCTTTGCCAGGACGGAACGATGCTAGAAATCCTGCCAGTACCGGGAAAATGATAAGTGCACTGAGGAGAGCGAAAAAGGCTGTGCTGAGCACACTGAGCACTCTGTGTTTTGCAGTCATGCCCATTTTTCCGTCACTATTCTTTGCTGCCAAATCTGCCATATTAGTCCTCCTCCTTTTTGAATGTTCCGCTCAAGATCAACTGGATCACATTGATAAACAAAGCGATCAACAGCAATACCAGTCCTACTGCGGACGCATAACCCATCTGGTTCTTCTCGATACCTCTGCGGTACAAATAGCCTACGATCGTAAGTCCGATGTTATTCGGTGAAGAGTTTCCTGCCCAAAGCATAAAGCTCTCTAAGAACATCGCAAGACCTGCGTAGATACTGATCGTAAGTACATAGATCGTTGTCGGTTTTAAGAGCGGGAGCGTCACATAACGGAATTTCTGCCATGCTGTCGCACCATCAATATCTGCGGATTCATACAGTCCTTTGTCGATATTTTTCAAACCGGACAGGAAATAAAGCATATTTACACCAGTCCAACGCCAGCATGCCAAAAATACGAGTGCTCCCATTCCAGTTCCATGCATCTTTAACCACTTCTGGGATTCCAGCCCCAGTGCATTCATCAATACATTCAACTGTCCGGTGTCATACTCAGAAAACATCAGACGGAATAAAGTACCTGAAATTACGACTGATGTCAGTGCCGGCAGATAAAGTACCGCTTTCCAGAATCCTTTTGCCTTGACCAGATTACTGTCCATAAGCACTGCAAAAAGCATCGGCAGCGGAATTAAGATCAGACAGGTCAAAAGCATATACTCAAAGCTGTTTCCCACCGCTGTGTGAAACGCTGTATCTTTCAATAATTTGCTGTAATTCTCAAGTCCAACGAACGTTGTCTTCGCCGGTTCAATCTTCTGGAAGCTCATGACGATCGTACTGCCGAGCGGATAGATCCAGAATACACAGAAACTCAGTAAAAACGGCAGAATAAAAATCCACGGTGCCGCCTTTTTCGAATACAGGATACTGCTTCTTTTCTTCATTATAGTTTCCACCTCTTTCTCACAGTCAAACAGAGTCCTCTTCCCCTGTTTTTTCAAAAAGGGCGCCAGAGTCTCCGCCCAGGCACCCTTTTTTCAAAGTCCTTCTCTCTTTTTGTTCTATTCCTATTCTTCCAGTGAAATCGTATCCTGCGCTTCCTGCAGTGCCTCATCCACATCCATGCCGTCTTCTAAGACTTCATTTAATGTAATATTGCACATCTGTTCATTGATCGTCGGGCTGATCTTAACTACGCTGATCTTTCCGATATCATCTTTGATCTCATTTAATACATCAAACGGATTTGTGCGGAAGAAAGTAATGTACTGGTTGTTCTGATCCTGTGTGATCGCAGTATCCGTCCACATAGCTGTATTGCAGACATCAAATCCAAGCTGTTCCCAGATCTGTTCTTCGCCTTCTTCCGAGCATTTTGCAAAGCAGAGGAAATCTGCCGCAAGTTCCGGATCAGAAGCCTGTTGTGTAACAACTGTACCTGTTCCGCCGATACCTACTGAGCAGGACTGCCCTTCTTCAAATACCGGACACGGAGCTAAAGCCCAGTTTCCTTTTTCCTCCGGCATATAATTCAAGAATCTGCTCATGTACCACATTGCCTTCGGGAAAGAAGCAATATTGTGATCTAAGATATTCTGGAAACCTGCTTCCAGATCGACATGTCCGTCCGGTGACACTTCAGCAATGCCGTCATTCAGCCACTGCTGCTGCATGGTCAGCATATTCTTAACAGAATCAAGCTGAACATTTGCCAAGCCGTCTTCTCCGCCGGTCCAGTCATCACCGTATTCTGCCATTGCAAGCCACATCCAGTCTACACTTGCTGTATCAACAGAAGTCATATAAACCTCTCCGTTGGATGCTTCTTTTAATTTTTCACCTGCTGCGGTATAATCATCCCATGTTTTGATCTGTGTATAATCAATTCCGTATTCCTCTAACAGTGCTGCATTGTAATACATAACTGTTGCGCCTACATGGAACGGTGCGCCGTAGTAATGTCCGCCGGATGAATAAGTATCCAGTCTGGACTGAACCATCGTATCCTTGTACGGTGTGATCGCATCATCAAGCGGATATAACCAGGTATCTTCACCGGCTACCACGTTCGGGAACTGTCCAACCTCAACATCGCAGATGTCCGGTGCTCCGGTTTCTGCCTGCAGTGACATTAAAAGTTTGTCATGCATATCTGCATACGGATATGTAGTAAATGTCACATAGATCGTGCGATCCGGATTCTTGGCATTCCATTTTTCTACCATGTCTGCGTAAAATGTATTATGCAATTCTACGAAAGACCACATTTCCATGTGTGTACCGTTTTCATCGCCGGCTGTCGTTGTTACCGTTTCCACTTCGGTCGACTCCTCTGTGCCGCTTTCATTTACGCTGTCATCTCCGTCAGAGCCTGACGAGGAACTGTCAGATGCGCTGGAACCGCATCCGGATACCAGTGTTGCAAGCATTGTTGCACACATCAGTGCACTTAAAACTTTCTTTTTCATTTCTTTTCCTCCTTTAAATACATTTGACACCCCAGGTACAATAGTGTGTACCGTATTAAATTACTTTAGAAACATCAAACAGGACTCTGCATTTTGCCAAACATTCTTTTGAAACTTCGCTTTTTGTTTTGTGCATATTGTACATTTATTTTCCTGTCATTTCTCTTTCTATGTCTATATTATTACTTAACACCATATATGTCAATAGTTTTTCTGAATTATTTTATAATTATTTAAAATATTTGTGTTTTGTCAAAAGTTTCACATTCTTCTAAATTGTTCTGGCAAAAAAGCATGTCCTTTCACAGATCTCACTCTTGCCATGCTCGTCAAACATCAGTATATGCAAACATACCGCGATTTTTCCTTGTGTCAGGGAAAAAAAAGAATCCGCATGAAGGCCGCCGTTTTCTTCCATTCCCGGAGCTTCATGCAGATTCTTTTATAGATTATTTTGAAATATTTTATATTTTTCTATTTATTCAAATTATTTCAAAGGTATCCGCAATTATTCACCCTGATTAAGCAGATACTGATAATCCGAACGTTTTACCACAAGCGCGTCATATGTTGCACGGACTGCTGTCATTCTGCGGTTCAGTCCATCCAGATGATCCATGAGACGCTGATTATCATTTTCATTGGAAAGCATTCTTGCCTCATCGCACAGCTCTCTGATATCACGCTTGCAGTCCTCGATTTCCGTATCAATATCAGCAATCTGTAGTTTTAAAATCTCTTCCATCTTCATCGTAAAATACCTCCTGCATTTTTTCTCTTGCATTCATTATAACATATACCCATCATAATCACGAGTTCTTTTTTCTTCTTTTCGCTCTGCTGCGCAAAAACAGTGTCACCGCCGCAAAGAGCACTGCCGATATGCCGGATACCGCAGCACCCGCCCGCAGCCCCGGTGTCTCATAACGCAGTTCTATCTCATGGCTGCCCGCCTGTAATGTAACACCGATCAGACTGTTTAAAAACATTTCCTTATCCGTCTTTTTCCCATCTACGAAAAGTGTCCAGCCATCCTCACACGGGATCGAAAATACCAGTTTTCCTGCCGTCTGCATGGAAATGTGTCCCTTTACTTTCCGATCTGAGATTTCATCTAGTGTCATTGTCTGTGCATTTAAAGTCTGATATGCCGCATCCAGACTCGCAAAATTTAAAGTATATGCCTGCACCATCAGATCCGACACCTCAGGGCAGCTCAGTCTGATCTCCGTTCCCGCCTTACACCAGCCGAGATCTAAAAGATACACATGACTGCATTTTGTAAAAGTGCGCCGCTTTCCTCCAATATCCGCTGTAATGGTATTTGCCATACGGCTTCCATAGCTTGCATAGACATAACTGTCTTCGGTGACCCGGATCACCGTCTCTTTCGTATTTTTTTCAACCGGAACCGGACAAAGCAGATCTTCTGCGGCACCCAGCTTATGCACCAGACTATTCTGTGCCATCACTGCCGTTCCCTCTTTAAAGTCCCAGTTGTCCTCAAGATCTTCCGGAACCGTAAATCCAAGCGGCAGCACATAATTATTTTCATACAGATAAATGCCGCCGCTCTCTCCCGCAAGGGTACGCAGCGGGCTTTCCTCATCCGCTCTTATCGTCATCATGTATTTTACCGAAAGCATAGCGGACAACAATGGTGTCGCGCCATTATAACAGTAATAATTCTTTCCGCCTTCCATACCAAGTTCCCGATAAAACGTTCCGACACTATAATTCATAAGTGAAGAAAACAAAGACGCCGAACGATATCCGGTCAGACTCGACTCATTTTTCGTCATACGATCCCATTTCTCTATCCGGTAAAAGCCATCCGTCTGTTCTTCCGCCTGCGCATCCAAAGCCTTGTAATCCTCCCAGTGTGCTGTATACTGCGTCCGGTTTGTCGTCACTACTCCGGTCAGATCCATATTGATCCCTGTCTCCACAACTGCAAGGAGCAATGCCATACACAAGCACACTGCCCGGTACATCTCCGACATACGTGCGATCGTAAACATAAGCACATACGCCAGCAAAAACACCGCTGTCATTAAGATTGCATCTGTGGATATCATCTCATGATCGGTAAAGCACACACAGCAGACTAAAAAAACGCCGCACACCACTGCTGCCACAGCGATATGCCAGATACGGCTCTCTTCCATGTTACGCAGTGCCTCAAAAGACATGACGAGAAGCACGAACATATAAAGAAATGACTGGCGTCCCGGCAGACTGTCCGGAAAATGCAGTCCATGCCAGATAAAATCCAACCAGTTATTTGCAAAACTAATAAGAAAAAACGCAAGCGCAAGAAAACGCACTATTTTCTTTTGAATAGAAATATTTTTATTTAGCAGATAGATCACCATAAGAAACAGCACTGTCACTCCGCAGTACAGATTCGGCCAATGATCCCTGCCTGTATAAACCGTAATTCCCATGCAATGTCTTGCCAGTTCATCAAAGATGGAAAAATACCAGGAAACGTCCTCCGGAAAATTAAAATTTCCGGAACCGCTGTACCCCAGCGCAATGATTTCCGGTATTAAAAGCACCGCCCCCATCCCGCCGGCAAGCAGCGAATAGAATCCAAAACGCACGAAGCCTTTTAGATCAAACCGTTTCTGCTCCACCTGCATTACTATAAAATACAGCGTGAGAAAAATGCAGATCATAATGGAAATATAGTAATTAGACAATATCGATACCGCAAGCAGTATACAGTACATCGCACTTTTCTTCTCGAAGACCAGCCGTTCCAGTCCGAGGATAATAAGCGGTGCCAGCATGATGCAGTCCAGCCACATAATGTTCCAGCTATACGCGGAAATAAATGCCGAAAGTGCATAAAACATAGACACCAGTGTCACAAGATAACTGTCAGCCTTAAAATGCCGCCCCAGATAGATTGCAAAAAACAACCCTGAGAATGCGATCTTTAGTAAAACAAGCACCGTCATAAATTCGATCAGATACCGTTCTGGGCAAAAGAACACAAACCAGTTGACCGGGCTTGCCAGATAATACGCAAATGTCGCCACAAAATCAGAACCAATACCAAGATCCCATGAATACATGAGGCTCTCATGCGCCTTCAGCTTATGGAGAAACTCCATAAAAAACGGTGCATACTGATGATACATATCAATGTGCAGGAAACTGTTTTCCCCAAACGGGTAGATTCCATGTCCGATGCACACTGCTGCCATGACCGCAAGCGGGATCAAAAACGCCAGTATATACGGCATATATTTTGCATGAATTTGTTTTTGAATCCATTGTTTCATCCGATCTATTCTCCTTTTCCGGCATCAAACAGCCGATAATACTGCAATTTCTGATATTCTTTCAGTGCCTCGGATGTTTTTAAAGTCTGCTCGTTCCCTTCTTTGTCCACCACACGCTCCGCCGAAACAACCGGCAGTTCTTCACTTAAATCAAGCAGATAATTTTCATAATCCGATAATGGAATACCAGCCACATCCAACACCTTTGCCGCCAGGTAATTTACGCTGATATCCTCATTCTGCCCCTCTCTGATATCATAATTCGCCCAGATCACATACGGCACCTCGCAACGCTTTGCCTCTTCCTGCCTGCTTAGTGTATCATAGTTCATGCCATTTAACGCAAGCACCGGCTGTACGACCGAATCGGTCGGCTGATGATCTCCGAAAAATACGATCACGGTCGGCTCATCCGCCTCGGCAAAATAATTTATCAGCTCCTCTAGTGCCGCATCACTTCGCCGGATCAAAGAAAGATACTGTGATAACACAAATGCATTCACTCCTTCCAGCGAAACATCCTGAATCAGATTCGGATATGCCTCGGTGTATGGACTGTGGTTCTGCATGGTCACATTAAACAGGAACATCGGCTGTCCTTCCTGTTTTTTTTCGTAGATATCAATGATCTTTTCCATACAGGATGCATCATCCACATATTTGCGCACATAGGACGGTGACGTAAACGCATCGATAAAATACGCCTGCGAAAATCCAAGCTTGGGATAAACCTTATCCCGATTCCATCCAGTCGCATAATACGGATGCATTGCATAGGTATCATAACCCATTTCTGACAGATACGAAACAACAGAAGGAATTTCTCCATTGATATACTGCTGATACGGAATACTTCCCGCCGGCAGAAACGCCATCGTATTTCCGGTCAGAAATTCAAACTCGGTATTTGCCGTATTTCCGCCTTTGACCGACACGTTCAGATATCCGGTGACTGTATTGTCCGCACTTTTTTGTAAACTGTGGAGAAACGGCATATAATCCTGATTGGTCTTTATCTCTCCGAGTACAGCAGGATCAGAAAACGCCTCATCCATGATCACGATCACATTCGGCAGTGTTTCCACACCTGTTCCGGTGCTCTCTGCCTCCTTCTTCGACACATAGGATTCCAGCGTCTTTTCCGCTTCTGCGGCATCATAGCCCTCCGGCTTTTCCACCGTCAGATATTTTAGATCCATCAGAAAAGTAACCGCAAATCCGTCCGCCTGACTCATATATGCCGGCGTGAACAAAAACGGATATAATTGGAAGCGGCTCACCACCGAATCGCTCCAAAGCATTCTGGTAAACCCTGCGATAAGCAGTGCCATGACAAATGCCGCTGCAATGCGCTTTAAGATCGGTTTTCTTCTTATCACAAGCCGCATAAAAAAGAACTCGGCCGCAAGCAGTGCCGCAAAGCCGATGATCGTAAAAATCTGACGCTTTCCAAGGGAATAATCATATCCGCCCGCCACACTTGCCGCCGTCCTCACGGAAAAAATGTCCCAAGGTACGATCGGATTAGAACGGAACGAAAGCACATAAAAATTAGCAAGCCCGACGACAAAAGCAAATACCGTTTCTATCATAAGTGCCGCCCGAAGCCGCCCGGTCACAAAAAACAAAAACAACATCAACAGTTCAAAAAATATGATATTTAAAAGCTGCGCTCTCCACCTTGTCAATACAAACGCATTCATATGGAATGCCTCCATCAGATAATAGGCCGCCGCCGGACACAAAAACATCCCCGCGATCTTAAGTACGCTGCCTGTTTTTTCTCTCATACAATATCCTCTTACTTTTTCTTTTTTCTGCATGAACACAGTCTTTCCTCATTATAATACTTTACAAAAAAAGTGCAACTTTAAAAGACCGTTTCCGCGCCTTTTTAAGCTGCACTTTACTATATTATCTCTGTTATACTTTTCTTCGCTTAAGCCAGTGAATCATACATATTTTTAATGTAATCATACTGGGTGTAGCTTCCGCTGTTACAATAAGCGGTACTGTATATCTGTGCCAGATGTGAACTCTTTGCAGAAGCACTGTTGACCTCTCCGACGGTCTTTGTAAGCGCCTGCGCAAGAGAAGAACCATTTCCGAATGCTGCCTTTAGATCCGCGATATCCGCATCACAGAGTGTCGCGTAGTCTGTCTCTAATGTCCCATCACTCTTTACCGTAATTCCGATCTTTCTTAACTGCTCGCTGGAACTTTCCACAACGGATGAAAGAGTCTTCAAATATGCCTGATTCGTCTTTCCTCCTTCTTCGGACAGATTGGAAAGCAGCTTATTATAGCTTACCACCATGCTTCCGATCTTGGTCACCACCTCATCGGTATTTCCTTCTGATTCCGCCTTGGAAAATACGGAGTCAGAGCTTTTATCCGTCAACGTCTCCAAATACTTTAACACAGATCCCGCATTTGTCACCGTGGACTTATATATTCCGGACTTTGAAGCCTCCATTGAGATCTTTGTCAGAACCGGATTGGAAGCCACACAGTTCTGTTGTAACAGTGCACTGATGCCGCCTGCCTTGCTAAGTCCTTTGGAAGAAGTATCATCTGACTGACTGTTGATATAATCTAATAACGAAGCATTCGTACTGCTTGATACCTGCATAATATAACCTCCCGATTTCTATTTTCAACTGTTACACCTATTATTTCGGTCATCTCATCCCCTTTCTTAACCATGTATTCCCTTTTTCGGAAAAAAGTTTTTAACAGTTGACAAAATCCCCGCTTTATGATAAATGTAAATAGTACCTGATTACTGACGGAAAAAAGTGAAATAACACTGTGTGGTCAGGTATTATAACAGCCGACCGTCTGGGCAACTTCATATTTATGAAGCTGCCTTTTTTAATTTTGATGCAAAAGAAAGGACGTACCAAGATGAAAACAGATATTGAAATCGCACAGGAAGCAAAAATGCTCCACATCAGAGATGTCGCTGCCAAATACGACATCACCGAAGATGACCTTGAACTTTACGGAAAGTATAAAGCAAAACTCTCAAATGAGTTCTGTCAGGCTGCCGAAAAGAAAGAAAATGGAAAACTGATCTTAATGACTGCGATCAATCCGACTCCTGCCGGAGAAGGAAAGACCACTACAAGCATTGGTCTCGGTGACGCTTTGAGTAAACTTGGCAAAAAAACACTGCTTGCTTTAAGAGAGCCATCCCTCGGACCGTGCTTTGGTATCAAAGGCGGCGCTGCCGGCGGCGGTTATGCCCAGGTCGTTCCGATGGAAGACTTAAATCTTCATTTTACCGGTGATTTCCATGCCATCACATCTGCAAATAACCTGCTTGCCGCTCTGCTTGACAACCACATTCAGCAGGGAAACGCATTAAATATCGACACCCGGCAGATCGTATGGAAAAGATGTCTGGACATGAATGACCGTGCCCTGCGCAATATCGTTGTCGGACTCGGTGCAAAAGCAGACGGTTTCGTGCGTGAAGATCACTTTGTCATCACCGTAGCTTCCGAGATTATGGCAATCCTCTGTCTTGCAAATGATATGGATGATTTAAAAGAACGTCTTGGACGTATCATCGTCGCTTATAACTACAATGGTGATCCGGTCACCGCAAAAGATCTTCAGGCAGTCGGTGCAATGGCTGCACTCTTAAAAGATGCCATCAATCCGAATCTGGTTCAGACCTTAGAGCACACCGGTGCATTTGTCCACGGCGGACCTTTCGCTAACATTGCACATGGCTGCAACAGCGTAAAAGCTACAAAGACCGCATTAAAGCTTGCTGATATTGTGATCACAGAAGCCGGATTCGGTGCTGATCTCGGCGCAGAAAAATTTATGGACATCAAATGCCGTATGGCAGACTTAAAACCGGATGCTGTCGTTTTAGTTGCAACCGTCCGTGCCTTAAAATATAACGGCGGTGTCGATAAGGCAAACCTGTCTGAAGAAAACTTAGATGCCTTAAAGAAAGGTATCTGCAACCTCGAAAAACACATAGAAAACCTTCAGAAATTCGGCGTGCCGATCGTTGTGACCTTAAACTCTTTCATAACCGATACCGAAGCAGAATATGAATTTATCCGAAACTTCTGTGAAGAAAGAGGCTGCGAATTTGCGCTCTCAGAAGTGTGGGCAAAAGGCGGCGAAGGCGGAAAAGCTCTCGCAGAAAAAGTATTAAAGACTCTGGACGAAAAAGAAAGCCATTTCAAACCTCTGTATCCGGACGAAATGCCGTTAAAAGACAAGATTAAGACAATCGCCACCGAAATCTACGGAGCAGATGATGTGACCTATACTCCGGCGGCAAACCGCATGCTTGCAAAGCTGACCGATCTCGGTTTTGGAAATTTCCCGGTGTGTATCGCAAAGACACAGTATTCTTTCTCCGATGACCAGAAAAAACTTGGTCGTCCGACCGACTTTAACATCAACGTAAGAGATGTCTATGTCAATGCCGGTGCCGGCTTCGTAGTTGTCATTACCGGCGCGATTATGACCATGCCGGGACTCCCGAAGGTTCCTGCTGCAAACAATATTGACATTGACGCAAACGGAAAGATCACCGGATTGTTCTAATACAGATTCACTTTACCGGATCACATATGAAACAAAAAAGAAAGTTCCGACTACTTTCAGCCGGAACTTTCTTTTTGTTTATTCCATTTTTATTCCGCATAAGGGAAATCGACATCTTCATCCAGTTCATCCGTCATCTCAAGCATTGCATCCTTCCAGATCGATGCCGGATAGGAACCTCCGCGCAGACTGTCAAGTGTTCTCGGCGTATCGTAACCAACCCATACCGAGATCGTATAATATGGTGTCATGCCACAGAACCATCCATCCTTACTATCGTTAGTCGTTCCCGTCTTTCCTGCCGCGGGCAATGAAGTAGCGGATGACCACTTCATACTTGCCGCCGTACCAGACTTTACAACCCCTTTCATAATATCGATCATATCTGCCGCCGCATCACTGCTATATACCGGAACTGCTTTATCTTCCTTGTAAAGCTCATCCCCATTATCATCCACGATCGAGGTAATACAGGTCGGCGTCCGAAATTCTCCTTCATTGACCAGTGCGGCATATCCGCTCGCCATCTCCACAGTCGTCACACCATAGGTAAAACCACCGAGTGCTGCTGAGAGCGTATAATCTGCCGGAACGATCCGGTCAAATTCCATCTGTGTTGCAAAAGACAATCCGTATTTCGGTCCAATATCATTAAATACCTGATATGCACATCCGTTCTTACTATTTACAACCGCATTTCGAAGCGTCATGGATGTACCTGTCAGGCTAGAAACCTCCACGCCTTTTTTCTGTGCTGCCTTTACATCAATATCATATACCGTAGAATCCGGTGTGTAATCCTGCATCAATGCCGGTGCATATACGATCAGCGGCTTGATCGAGCTTCCCGGCTGTCTGTAACTCTGGAACGCGCGGTTTAAACTATACGTCGAAGAAATGCTGTCCTGAGAACGTCCGCCGACGATCGCAACAACTTTGCCGTCTTCATTGTCTATAACCGTCATTGCCCCCTGCAACGCATAAATCTCTGACTCCGAATTTACCTCCCGGTCAAAAGAAAGCTCATCATCCAGAATCGCCTGCAGCGCCTCCTGTTTATCTGTGTCCAGCGAAGTATATATTTTATAACCACCGGAATACAGATTCGCTTTCTCAAGCTCGTACTGTTCCTCGTAAAGCTGCTCGTAATTCTGATAATCTTCCTCGCTGTCAAATTCATAACGAAATTCGAATCCGTCCAGCTTCATCAGATACTCCGCTGCACAGTTCAACGCATATGTCGTCTCGTAGTTATAAAAACCAACCGCCTGCTTCTCTGTGCGTACCGCAAGCTGTTCTGCTTTCGCCGCATCGCATTCTTCCTGGGTAATATATCCTTCCGTACACATATCATCCAAGATCTTGTTGCGTCTGGTCAGTGCCCGTTCCGGATGGTCGTAAGGATCATAATACGTCGGACGGTTCGGGATCGCACAAAGATACGCAGTCTGGGAAAGATCCAATTCCTTTGCGCTCACACCAAAATACGCCTGTGCCGCCGCTTCCAGTCCATAAATACCGTTGCTGAAGCATGCATCATTTATGTAATACTCCATGATCTGCTCTTTGGTATATGTTTTCGTAAGACGGATCGCGATCATCATCTCTTTCATCTTACGTTCCACAGATACCTCACGGCTCAAAAATACCGTTCTGGTGAGCTGCTGTGTGATCGTACTTGCACCTGCCACCTCATCTCCGTTAGAAAGCAGATAATCCATACTTACACGCACGATTCCTTTAAAATCCACACCCATATTCGTCCAGAAATTGCGATCTTCCACCGCAACAAACGCATTAACCGCATTTTTCGGAATATCATCATAGACCAGATAATTAGAATCTCCGCTTTCCGAAAGCTTTGCGATCATTGTCCCTTCTTTGTCGTAAATATACGTTGTTTCAAAAATCTTAAAGGTATCCTCTGTACTGTTATCCACACATTCATCCGCAAATTCCCGGAAGGAATTGATCTCTTTTCCGTATCTGAAAAATACAAATACACACGCCGCAATGCCAAGCGCGCAGACTGCAAGGATCGGCCACTTGATGATCATCCAGATCGTCTGAAAAAAGTCAAGAATAAATCCTCCGATCAACCGGAATACGTATCCACCGGATGCATCATCGCCATTCTCATGCGCATAGATCACCTGTTCCAGATAAGATTCTCTTTTTCTTTTCTTCCTCTTCTTTTTTGCCATGTCCTCACTCCTCTCCCTAGTCCGCTGTATAATAAGAATCGGTGATTTTTCCATTATAGATCACAAAACTGCTCATCCTGCTCCCATCATCCGACTCACGCTTTATCTTTTTGCCATCGCGCCAGTAACTTCCGTATATAACTGTCAGTTGGCTCTCATCTTCCGCATCCGCGGCACTTCCGGCCGCTTCTTCATAAGTGCCGTCTTCATGAAATGTCAGCTTATGATACAGACCGGAATCCTCCGTATAAGTACAGACTGCTTCAAAAGTCTCCGTATCCGGAATAGTTCCTTTATAAAAATATTCCTGTACGAACAGATATTTTCCATCCAACAGATACTTTTTGGTTTCTCCGCTGTCCGCTTTTGTCGTAATGACCGTAGCTCCATCCTTTTCCTCCCTGGAAAACGCGCCTGAGCCAAAAACGATCGGGTCTGTATCGGCGGTCTGCCCTTCATCTGAATAAGTTCCTCTTTCCAGATTAAAATAAAGCATAAACGTCATGCTGCTGCGTTCTCCGGATGGCACTGTCATCACATAGGTATCTTTTAATTCTGCCTTTGATCTTCTGTTGTCTGATTGTATGCAAAAAATAATTCCCGCTGTGACAAGAACAATAACAAATGCTTCTACGATCCTCATCCGCCTTTTCTTTTCCATACATATTCCTCCAAAATACCTACTTACCATAGCATACTTTATATATGGTTGCAATTATATGCTTCTTAATATTTTCTTATTTCATACGCTGTAAAATTTCATCTACAATACATGAGGCAGTATCCTGCTTACTGAGTTTTGGAAGCTCCAGTTCACTGTCTTTTGTGATCAGTGTTACAATATTCGTATCTGTGCCAAATCCTGCGCCTTCCTGCTTTAAATTATTCGCCGCGATCATATCAATCTTTTTGCGTTCTAGTTTTGCTCTTGAATTCTCCAGCATATGCTCTGTTTCCATCGAAAATCCACAGATAAACTGGTTCGTCTTTCTATGTTCCCCAAGATATGCAAGAATATCATCTGTGCGCTCCATTTCAACCGCAAGCGCTCCATCCTTTTTTTTGATTTTTTCCTGTGCTACATTTTTCGGACGATAATCCGCGACCGCAGCCGCTTTTATGATAATATCCTGTTCCTCAAAGTGCTCCTTCACTGCCTCAAACATATCACTTGCCGATACCACCGATACCGTATCCACAAAAAGCGGTGCTTCTAACGCCGTCTTTCCTGACACCAGTGTCACCTTTGCACCACGCATAGCGCATACAAAAGCAAGCGCATAGCCCATCTTTCCGGTAGAATGATTGCTGATATAACGCACCGGGTCCAACTTTTCCTGCGTCGGTCCCGCAGTCACGAGCACCTTTTTCCCAATGAGATCTTTCGGATAAAGTGCCTTCTCAATATAGGAAAAAAGCGTCTCCGGTTCCGGCATCTTTCCGGCTCCGGTATCGCCGCACGCCAGATACCCGCTTGCCGGTGTAACAACTTCCATACCGTAATGTTCCAGCTTTTTTAAGTTATCCTGCACGATTGGATTTTCATACATATTCGTGTTCATTGCCGGCGAAATGATCTTCGGACATTTTGCTGCAAGCAATGTCGTCGTCAGCATATCATCCGCGATTCCGTTCGCTGCCTTTGCGATCACATTTGCAGATGCCGGCGCGATTAAAAATACATCTGTCTGCTTTGCAAGTGATACATGCTCCACACTATACTGAAAATTCCGATCAAACGTATCTACTAAACATTTATGGCCGGTCAGCGTCTCAAATGTGATCGGATTGATAAAATTTGTCGCGTTTTTGGTCATGATAACGGTAACATCCGCCTTTGCTTTTACAAGCATACTCGCTAGATTTGCGATTTTATATGCCGCAATACTTCCCGTTACCCCAAGCACAATATGTTTTCCCTCTAACATTTAGCAGCCCCCTTCTGTCTGTGTGTATTTTCTTCCACGTTCTTATCGTAAATAATCTTTAATCCCTTCAGTGCCAGTTCATCATCCACAAGCACTGTATGTTTACAGTGCGGCACGATCACGCCTGCAGAATCCCCGGTCGCAACGATGGTCGGCAGAACGCCGATCTCTTCCACTACACGATCGATCATTCCATCCAGGCAGGATGCCTGCCCATAAACGATTCCGCTCTTCATACATTCGATCGTGTTTTTCCCGATCGTGCGCTTCGGTGCTTCTAAACTGATACGCGGAAGCTGTGATGTCCGCTTGACCAGCGACTCCAATGATACTTTAACTCCCGGAAAGATCATTCCTCCGATATAATTTTTCTTTTCATCGATCACACTGATCGTCGTCGCCGTCCCAAGATCGATCACGATCAGCGGTGCTCCATAATCCCGGATTCCTGCTACTGCATGCACTACCAGATCACTGCCGACCTGTCCCGGATTATCCATACAGATATTAAGCCCTGTCTTGACACCCGGCCCGACGACGAGCTGCCTCACATCTACAATCTTGGCAACTGCCCGCTTTATCACATTAACCAGAGGCGGCACCACCGAAGAGATGATGGCTCCCTGGATTTCTTTCATATTGATCCCGTAAAGTTCCAAAACCGTCTTGAACTCTACCGCATATTCCAATTCTGTCTTTGCTATATCTGTTGCTGCCTGTTCCACAAAATAAGTTTTCTGATCGTCAATACATCCGATTACGATGTTGGTATTTCCAATATCAACTGCAAGAATCATAATTTTCCTCTCTTTATCTACTAGAGAAAGCCCCGCAGGGGATTCCTGCGGGATCTTCATTCTGTATTCTGTCTCGTCTACTCAATTTCCTGATCTATTTTATATCTTTTCATTCAAAAAAATGACTGTCTATTTCTCTTACTTCACAGATGCTTTTCCAGTGACCGGAATCGGTCTGATCTTATACAGTACCTCTCCCACTACCACAGTGATCACACCGGCAACCAATGCTTCCGGGATACCGTTCATACCTACGATTCCCATGATCACACCAAACAATGCTTTTGCCGATACGCCAACCGCATTCGCATAGCTGTCCTGAAACAGCAGATAAATTCCTCCCATAACCAGAATCGTATTGGTTAATGCGCCACATACACCTGCCACTGCAAATCCGATCGATCTGAACCCTTTACGGATATACTTCCTGATCAGACGGAAGATATAATATGGAAGAACTCCGACTAAAATTCTTGGCACAAAACAGATCAAAATACTTTTGACTGCTCCAACTGCACCGTCCATTCCTGCTGCAAGAACCGGCGAAAACACGAAAGACGAAACGGTTCCTCCGATAAAAGTTGCTTTTAACATACTGGTCAGTCCAAAAATAAATCCTAAGAATGCTCCAAGTTTTGGTCCTAAAAACAACGCTCCCAGTATAACCGGGATGTGAATGATCGTCGCATTAATCACTCCAAGCGGTATGTAACCGAACGGCGTAAATGCCATGATCACAATGATTGCTGCAAACAACGCTGTCAGCACCATTTCATAAGTTTTCTGATTTCTCATATTCAATTTTCCTCCTGTTATTATTCTCGTAATCGAGATACAATACAGCGCTTATTTTATCACATCTTCCATTTTCCTGCAAGATTCCCGCCCTGATTCCAGACTTTTAAATTTTCCTCAGCACCATAATAAAAAAGTGTCTTCGACACTCTCAGCTCCCCTAGCCCCTCATTCAGCTGACTTGAAAAAGTAAATTCCAGTGCAGAAGTAAATTCCACTGGTACTTTAA
>CAYMCM010000008.1:0-47479 GCA_964388945.1 uncultured Roseburia sp. | reverse complement strand
AAACTAAATTCTACCAAGTGATGGAAAGGTGGAATTTAAAATTTCATTTTTGTAATGAACTGTGATCCATTTTTTTTTCTTTCAAAAGAATTAAGAGTATGTTAAAATAAATAAAGTATGTCGTTTTTTAACAGATTATGAGGATAAGAGATATGAAGAATATAGTATTGATCGGAATGCCCGGCGTTGGAAAAAGCACGGCGGGAGTCGTGCTTGCAAAGGTACTGGGATATGAATTTATAGATGCGGATCTGATTATTCAACAGCAGGAAGGAAAGCTGTTAAGAGAAATTATTGCAGAGGTTGGAACAGAAGGGTTTATCGAGGTTGAAAACCGCGTCAACAGCCAGATTGAGGTGGAACAGTCCGTGATAGCTACCGGAGGCAGTGTAGTCTACGGAACAGAGGCAATGCAGCATTTAAAAGAGATTGGAACCGTAGTTTACTTAAAGGTTTCTTATGATATTTTAGAGAAGCGTCTGCATGACATCAAAGGTCGCGGCGTGGTCTTAAAGGACGGACAGGATCTTCGCGGGCTCTATGAGGAGCGTGTACCGCTGTATGAAAAATATGCGGATATCATCGTGTGCGAAGACAATCTGAACGTGGAACAGACGATCGAAAAGATCACAGAACAGTTAAATAAACTGGAAGCATAAAATGAAAAAAGAAAAGGAACTATACATACAGGCAGGCGTTGTTGCCGGAACAGCCGTGATCCTGACGTTTGCGGCACTTGCGCAGCAAAGATGCATCGGACAGAATTATTTCGAGATAATTGTAGATAATAAAGTGATAGGTGCGACTGGACAGGAAACAGATACAGAAGAACTGCTCCGTGTCTGCAGAAGAGAGCTGAATGAGATCACGGAGGGCTATGTCTGCCTGGATGCAAAGATAGAAATGAAAAAGGCACATGACTTTGGAACACGGCTTTTGAATAAGAGTGAAGCAAAGCAGTGCGTGTTAGAGGAATTAAAACATAAGGTGATTGCGGAAGGAACTTCTGCTTATACGGTGAATATCGGTGAGTTTACGGCAGCTTTTGCGACACTGGATGATGTGGGCGAATTTCTTTCACTGGTGAAGCAGCAGTACGATACGGAAGGGAAATTTACCGTGGCGTATGAGGCGGATGGCGACCACAGTGCGGAAACATTTCAGGCGAAACTTGCGCCGCTTTCCGTGGAGATGACAGAAAACAGTACAAAAAACAGTGCGAGGAGCAGCGCGGATGCACTCCTCGCCGGAGTGACGAGGCAGGATGCGGACAGGCTGGCCTACGCATGTGAGCATCCGGGAGAGAAAAATTACGAGACGGGGATCGTGGATCTTGGATTCGTACAGACAGTTACGGTCTATGCGGATTATGTGAGCCAGACAGAGCTGACCACGCCGCAGGCGGCGGCTGAGGCAGTCACCAAAGAAGAAGAAACGAATAAAATATATGAGGTGCAGGCGGGAGACTGTCTGTCTACGATCGCACAAGACAATCATATGACGGTGGCGCAGCTTATGGAACTCAACGGATTTAGTGACGAAAATGGCTACATCTGTATCGGAGATGAGATCGTGATATCGGTTCCGGAACCGGATTTGTCCGTCTGGGAGACACAGGGTGTCGTTTATGAAGAGGATTATACCGCAGACCCGACGATTATCGGAAATGACAGTTGGTATACGACAAGACAGGTCACACTGCAGGAAGGAACCACGGGACACCGGGAGGTAAATGCGTTTGTTACTTATAAAGACGGAGTGGAGACTGGACGCAGCATTGAACATCAGACGATCCTTGCGGAATCTGAACCGGCAGTGATTGAACAGGGAACCCAGATACCGCCGACCTATGTAAAACCGATCTCCGGAGGAAGGTTTACATCGGGATTTGGAAAACGCTGGGGCAGAATGCACAAAGGTGTGGACTGGGCGTGTCCTACCGGAACGACCGTTTATGCATCGAGTGACGGAGTGGTGGAATACGCGGACTGGAGTAATGGCTACGGCTACAATGTGATCATTGACCATCCTGATGGAAGAAAGACCAGATACTGCCATTTGAGCAGGACACTGGTCACGGCGGGAGCGGGTGTCTCACAGGGAGATCCGATTGCATTAAGCGGAAGTACCGGTCGTTCTACGGGACCGCATGTCCATTTTGAAATCTTTATCGGAGGAAGTCAGGTGGATCCGATCGAATATATAAACTAGCTGGAAATTCCAGGTAAATCTTTTCCTGATGTGTGAGATGTGGTATAATAAGTTTACAATTATGTTACGTTTTATTAACAAAAAAAGGAAACATCTTGACAAACGGAAAAATCGGCTACTATAATAATTTGTTTATTGAATGTGAATGATTGATGTTATGCATAGAGGTGCGAAATGGAACAGTATGTGATTAAAGGTGGAAATCCGTTAGTTGGGGAAGTAGAGATTGGTGGAGCGAAAAATGCTGCGCTTGCGATTCTTGCGGCTGCGATTATGACAGATGAGACCGTTACAATAGAAAATCTCCCGAATGTTCGGGATATCAATGTGCTCTTGAATGCGATCGAGGGCATTGGTGCGCGTGTGGAGCGTATCAACAAACATAAAGTAAAGATTAATGGAGCGTTTATCAATGATCTGAGTGTGGACTATGAATTTATCAAAAAGATTCGTGCGTCCTATTATCTGCTCGGAGCATTGCTCGGAAAATATAAAAAGGCAGAAGTGGCACTGCCGGGCGGATGCGATATCGGAAGCCGTCCGATTGATCTGCATATCAAAGGATTTCGTGCGCTTGGTGCGGAAGTGGATATTCAGCACGGGCTGATTTCCGCGCGTGCGGAAGCACTGACCGGAACACACATCTATCTGGATAAGGTGTCTGTGGGAGCAACGATCAATATCATGATGGCAGCATCCATGGCAGAGGGAAAGACCATCATCGAGAATGCGGCGAAGGAACCGCATGTTGTTGATGTTGCAAACTTTTTGAATAGTATGGGAGCAAATATCCGTGGAGCCGGAACGGATGTGATCCGTATTGTCGGCGTGGAAAAACTGCATAAGACCGAGTATTCGATTATTCCGGATCAGATTGAAGCAGGTACATTTATGTTTGCGGCGGCGGCAACGAAGGGTGACGTGACCGTAAAGAACGTGATTCCGAAGCATTTAGAGGCAACGACTGCAAAGCTGATCGAAGCAGGCTGTGAAGTGGAAGAGTTTGATGATGCAGTCCGTGTGGTATCAAGCAAACCGCTCCGCCATACACAGGTGACAACGCTTGCTTATCCGGGATTTCCGACGGATATGCAGCCGCAGATGGCAGTAGTGCTTGGAATCGCCGAGGGAACCAGTACGGTGACAGAGAGTATCTTCGAGAACCGTTTTAAATATGTCGATGAACTGACCCGTATGGGAGCGGATATCAAGGTCGAAAGTAATATCGCGATTATCAACGGTGTCAAGAATTATACCGGGGCAAGAGTGAGCGCACCGGATCTGCGTGCGGGAGCAGCACTTGTGATCGCCGGACTTTCTGCGGAAGGCATCACAACGGTAGATGATATTTATTTTATTGAGCGCGGATATGAAGATTTTGAAAAGAAGTTGCAGTCGATCGGTGCACAGATCGAAAAAGTAAGCTCCGAAAAAGAAATCCAGAAGTTTAAGCTGAAAGTGTCATAGGCTGTCAGGTTTTGGCAATAGAGAACAAATGAGGATAAAAAAGTCCGGCGTGATCATTTTTGGTCACACCGGACTTTTGTTGTACTTTTTTCTTGAATCAATCGTAGTTCAAAATATTTTTAAATAATAGCCTTGATATATAACTGACTGCGGTTTAAGTCAATGCAGGAACCGTCACTGAGCTGAACGAGAGGTTTGGAAAAGACCTGCTGGTTCAAAAGAACGATCTTTGCACTTTCGCCGTTGCTTAACATAACGCGGTTGTTCTGGTAGGTGGTCGCGATATGTTCTAAAAAAGTGAGGATATATTTTGGTTTATATTTCTGAAGTCCCTCTTTTTCAAATTCGGCAATGACCTGGAATGGACAAAGCGGTGCACGGTAGATGCGTGCTGCGGTCATGGCATCATAAACATCGGCGATCGCCACGATCATAGCGAAGTCGTCAATATCATTTTCTTTCAAAGCCAGCGGATAACCCGAACCGTCGCACCGTTCGTGGTGCATCAGAGTGGCTTTTAAGATGCGCATATCGAGCCCCTGTTTCTTTAAGATGTCATAGCCGAAGACAGGATGCTTGCGGATCAGAGAAAATTCTTCATCCGTCAGTTGTTCTTTTTTGTTTAAGATGTCATCCGGTATTTTTGTTTTGCCAATATCGTGTAAAAGCCCGGCAATCGTTAAAAGGTCAATGTCCTCCTGCGGCAGCTTTAGCCAGATGCCGATCATGCGTGAGATCAGAGAAACATTAATGCAGTGTGCATAGATACTGTCGTTTACCGAACGGAGATTGTGCAGCATATCGAAAAAGTCGATCGTGGTCTGTTCCGGTTTGAGCAAAGAAGTGACCTTTTTTAACAAGTCATTGGTGTCGATCGCCTCCCCTGCGGTGATCGAATCGAAGATTCCTTTTAAGTCATTGGCACCGAAAGAAAAGTCAACCTGAAATTTTTGGAAAGCGGCACTCTTTTTCACCTGCTGAGAATAAGAAGGCTCACTTACCTTGCTTGTTCCGTCAGAAGCAGTTTTCTGTTCATAGTGAAGCAGAGAATTCTGAGTGAAAAAGTCAACCTTCTTTTCGTCTTTTTCCTCCGCTTCTTCCTTTTGGTCTTCCTTTACGGTTACAGACGGAATTTGATAATATGCAATTTTTTCAATGAGCGGTCTGGTCAGTGTGACATCGGCATCAAGCAGAATCTGTCCGGCTTTTGTGATGACAGGCGCGGCCAGAGTCATACCGCAGACCAGCTCGTCTATGGAATATTCTTTGACGTTCATGTATGCTCCCCCAAAATAAAAAGCTGTAGTTTATAGAAATTTAATACTTTAAGATAAATATACTATTTTAGAGGGGAACGGTCAATAAAAAATGTAAAATGAAGTAGAAAAAACTTGACAAGGGATAAGGAAAGGTGTAATGTAGTCGGCAGAGATTTGAAAATTCAATATTGTTGCATATTTCTCTTATTCAGAGTGATGGAGATACATAGGATCGATGAAGTCACGGCAACCCCTCTTTACGGAAGGTGCCAGCCTGAGCGAGTATTTGTGACAGCATGAAGGTGCTGTCGTTCGAACAATAAGAGGATTTGATTATCTTGTTATCGAGTCCGCTTTTTGGCGGATTTTTTTATTTTAGTGGAAAATGAAAAAAGGAGAACGAAAATGGAAAAATTACTTTTTACTTCTGAATCTGTTACAGAAGGACATCCGGACAAAGTGTGTGATGCAGTATCGGATGCCATTTTAGATGCGTGTATGGCAGAAGATCCGATGAGCCGTGTTGCCTGCGAGGCGGCGAGCTGTACCGGTTTTATCCTTGTGACCGGTGAGATCACGACAAAAGCACATCTTGATATCCCTGCGATCGTCCGCAAGACAGTAAACGAGATTGGATATAATGATGCGAAAACCGGATTTGACGGAAATACCTGCGCAGTTATGGTAGCACTGGATCAGCAGTCACCGGATATTGCAATGGGCGTAGACAAGGCACTTGAAGCAAGAGAAAATAAGATGTCAGATGAGCAGATCGAGGCGATAGGTGCCGGAGATCAGGGTATGATGTTTGGTTATGCGAGCAACGAGACCGAAGATTATATGCCATATCCGATCTCTCTTGCGCACAAGCTTGCGCGTCAGCTCACCAATGTGAGAAAAGATGGCACCTTGAGCTATTTGAGACCGGATGGAAAGACACAGGTTTCTGTTGAATATGATGAGGCAGGAAAGCCGGTTCGTCTTGAGGCGGTAGTTCTTTCCACACAGCATGACGAAGATGTGACCCAGGAACAGATCCATGAGGACATCAGAAAATATGTATTTGATCCGATCCTTCCGAAGGAAATGGTAGATGCGGATACCAAGTTTTTCATCAATCCGACCGGACGTTTTGTAATCGGCGGACCGCACGGTGATGCAGGTCTGACCGGACGTAAGATTATCGTGGATACATACGGCGGAATGGCACGTCACGGCGGCGGCGCTTTCTCTGGCAAGGATTGTACAAAAGTAGACCGTTCGGCAGCTTATGCGGCACGTTATGTAGCAAAGAATCTGGTTGCGGCAGGACTTGCAGATAAATGTGAGATCCAGCTTTCCTATGCAATCGGCGTTGCGCAGCCGACATCCATCAATGTGGAGACATTCGGCACCGGAAAATTATCCAGTGAAAAACTTGTAGAGATCGTGCGTGAGAACTTTGATCTCCGTCCGGCAGGGATTATTAAGATGCTTGATCTAAGAAGACCGATCTATCGTCCGACTGCAGCATACGGACACTTTGGACGTAACGACCTGAATCTTCCGTGGGAAGCATTAAATAAGGTGGAAGACTTAAAGAAATATCTGTAAGAAAAAGAGTTTATGAAATGTTTATAAATATTTGTGCGTAAATTTATAGGCTTTTGGCTTTTTCGTGCTATAATTAAGAAGCGGTATGAAACCGCTTCTTAATTTTTTGTAATAACAGGAAGATAATATATGAAATTGAAAACAAGACTGATCATAGCATTCTGCATTATGATATTTGTCCCGGTAGGTTTGGTAGGGATGGTGTTATTCGGGTTTAAAAACTTTCAGATGAAAAATCTGGAGCAGACCTATGGGATTGAGGATGGAACGGATTACAATTATCTGACGAATTCCCTTCAGCTTTTGAACCGTTTTACCAAGGAAGATTTTGAGAAGATAAAAAAGATCGCAGCACGAAAGCCGGACAAACTTGAGGATGCTTCGTATCTGGAACAACTGAATCAGAATCTGCATGAAAAATATTCCTATATCATCGTGCGTAAAGACGCGGACATTATTTTTGAAGGAGCAGGGGAGGCAAAGGAGCTTCCCCAAACACTCCCGGAATACGGAGATGCGGGTGCGGACGAAAATAGCGGTATTTATCTTGACGGAGATGTGCAGGCCCTTTTAAAACAGATTGATTTTCATTATACGGATGGATCGGAGGGCAGTGTATTTTTGATCATGACAGTACAGCAGATCCTGCCGGAGATCAAGCAGCTTGCCATTGATCTTGTGGTTTCGGTAATCTTGATCTTATGTTTTACGGCGGCAATGATGTCGGTCTGGATTTATCGGGGGATCGTCACTCCGATCCGGAAGTTGGAGGCTGCCACACAGAATATCAAGGAAGGAAATCTGGATTTTACCATTGGTGTGGAGAGTAAAGATGAGATCGGTGAGCTTTGCCGCAATTTTGAGGAGATGCGGCAGCGCTTAAAGGACAGCGCAGAAGAAAAGATTGCAAATGAAAGAGAAAATAAGGTTCTGATCAGTAATATTTCACATGACCTAAAGACACCGATCACTGCGATTAAGGGTTATGTGGAGGGGATTATGGACGGAGTGGCGGATACACCGGAGAAGCATGACCGCTATATCCGCACGATCTATAATAAGGCAAATGAGATGACGACACTGATCAATGAGCTTACGGTTTATTCGCAGATCGATACGAACCGCATCCCATACAATTTTAAAAAGATCAATGTAGCAGATTATTTTAATGACTGCGTGGAGGAGATCGGACTGGATCTGGAATCGCGCAATATCGGATTATCCTATTATAATTATGCGGATGATGGAGTGATCATCATTGCGGATCCGGAACAGCTTTCCCGTGTGATACACAATATTATCGGAAATTCTTTAAAATATCTGGATAAGCCGAAGGGATTTATCAACATCCGCATCAAGGATGTCGGAGATTTTATACAGGTAGAGATTGAGGATAACGGAAAAGGAATTGCGGCGAAGGATCTGCCGTATATCTTTGACAGGTTTTATCGCACAGATGCATCCAGAAATTCTGCAACTGGCGGAAGCGGCATTGGACTTTCCATTGTACGCAAGATTATCGAGGATCATGGAGGAAAGATCTGGGCGACCAGTAAAGAAGAGACCGGAACGATCATGTATTTTGTAATCAGAAAATATCAGGAGGTACCAACAGGTGAGTAAGATTTTGATCATAGAAGATGAAGTAGCGATCGCTGAACTAGAACGGGATTATCTGGAACTCAGTGATTTTGAAGTGGAGATTGAAAATAGCGGAGATATTGGTTTAAAACGGGCACTGGAAGAGGAGTTTGACATGTATATCCTTGATCTGATGCTTCCGGGAATGGATGGATTTGAGATCTGCCGCAGAATACGGGAAGAAAAAAATACGCCGATCCTTATGGTGTCTGCTAAAAAAGATGATATTGACAAGATCCGGGGACTTGGGCTTGGCGCGGATGATTATATCACGAAGCCGTTTTCACCGAGTGAGCTTGTTGCGCGTGTGAAAGCGCATCTGGCAAGATATGAGCGTCTGATCGGCAGCAGTGTAAAAGAAAATGATGTGATAGAGATCCGTGGTATCCGTATTGACAAGACGGCAAGGCGGGTATGGGTGAATGACGAGGAAAAGCAGTTCACGACCAAGGAATATGATCTGCTGACTTTCCTTGCAGAGCATCCGAATCATGTGTTTACTAAGGAGGAGCTGTTTCGGGAAATCTGGGATATGGAATCCATCGGAGACATTGCAACAGTTACAGTTCATATTAAAAAGATCCGGGAAAAAGTAGAGATCGATACCGCAAAGCCGCAGTACATAGAGACGATCTGGGGTGTCGGATACCGCTTTAAGGTGTAAAAAATCCCTGCGGATCAGGTGCTTAAAAAGCCTGATCCGCAGGGATTTTTTGATCCGTTTGGGAATTGCGTTTAGAGATTAGAAACGGAAATCTCTCTGACCTTCATGGATATTTTCAATGTATTCGGTTGCTTTTTTACGGACGGTCTCATTCGGGATCGTTTTTAATTCTTCTGCGATCAGCTTTTCGCCAATGTCTCTGGTTTCTGGTGAAGCGTAATCTTCGAGATATTCTTTTAATGTCATGAGTGCGTTCGGGTGACAGCAGTTTACGATCTGCTTGCTCTTTAACAGGCTCATGAAGCGGTCACCGGTTCTTCCGGCGCGATAACAGGCGGTGCAGAAACTCGGCACATAACCGAGATCCATCAGCCAGTGAACGACCTCATCTAAACTGCGGCGGTCAGAAACATCAAACTGTGCAGAGTTTTCGTCTTCCGGTTCCGGTTCGGCGTAGCCGCCAACGCTGGTGCGGGAACCGCCGGAGATCTGTGAGACACCGAGATGAAGCACGCGCTTTCTGCTCTCAGCGGTTTCTCTGGTGGATACGATCATGCCGGTATACGGAACGGCGATACGGATACAGGCAACGATTTTGGCGAAAGTATCATCGGAAATACCGTTATCAAAGACTTCAGGATCGATGTCATCCGCGCGTCTGACTCTTGGTACACTGATTGTGTGCGGACCAACGCCGGTGTAGGCTTCTAAGTGTTCTGCATGCATGATGATGCCGGTGAAATCGTAGCGGTAATTGTTAAGACCGAACAAAACGCCAAGTCCGATATCGTCAATACCGCCTTCTCTTGCACGATCCATTGCTTCGGTATGGTAAGCATAATCGGATTTTGGACCGGTCGGATGCAGTGCTTCGTAGGATTTTTTATTGTAAGTCTCCTGAAACAGGATATAAGTGCCGATTCCGGCATCTTTCAGGCGCGTATAGTTTTCTACTGTTGTGGCAGCAATATTTACATTGACACGGCGGATCGCACCGTTTTTGTGCTTGATGCTGTAAATGGTCTTAATGCTGTCGAGGATATATTCAAGCGGATTATTGACCGGATCTTCACCGGCTTCAATGGCAAGACGCTTGTGTCCCATATCCTGTAAGGCAATAACTTCTCGCTTGATCTCTTCCTGCGTCATCTTCTTTCGGGTGATGTGTTTGTTCCTTGCATGATAAGGACAGTATTCACAGCCGTTTATACAGTAATTGGACAGATAGAGCGGGGCAAACATAACGATACGGTTGCCGTAAAATTCCTTTTTGATCTTCTCTGCCAGTGCGTAAATCTTTTCGTTTAAATCTTCAAGTTCGCAGTCCAAAAGGACGATTGCCTCCTTATGGGAGATCCCCTTCATTTTTGCCGCTTTTTCCAGGATCTGTTCGATCAGTTCCCGGTTATTTTTGTTCTTTTCGGCATAATCCAGACATTCCCGGATCTCTTCATCGCTGATAAATTCTTCAGCCTTTGGTGACATAACGTTGTACATAGTTTCCTCCTTGTCCTTCAGAAAATTCTTTCGGTCAGTTTCTTGTACCGGAAAAACGGTAATTTTTCGTGTTTGTACAGGGAAAATCCCGGTACTTACAATCCTATCCATTATAACGCCGTGAAAATGTGCAGTCCAGAAGATTTTACACTGCACCGCAATTTGTACAAAAGGCTTCTGTCAGATCCAACCGCCGTCCAAGGTGATGACCTGTCCGGTTAGGTAAGGATGTCCCATAGCAAGGGAAAAGGCAAACTCTGCGACTTCTTCCGGAGTGCCGTAGCGGCCGGCTGGAATTTCGGCCTCCAGTTCACTTCGTTCTTCCGGGGAAAAGCAGGCATTCATGTCGGTGTCGATCACACCGCAGGCGATCGCGTTGACCTGAATGTTGCTCGGAGCAAGTTCTTTGGCGAGTGCGCGTGTGAAAGCGTTTACACCGCCTTTGCAGGCGGAATAGGCGACTTCGCAGGAAGCACCGATGACGCCCCACACGGAAGAAATGTTGATGATCTTTCCCTGTTTGTTATGAACCATATAGGGAACTGCGCATCGGCAGGTGGAAAAGACCGAGGTCAGGTTTGTTGCGATGATCCGGTTCCAATCGTCAATAGTAAGATTCGTCAGAAGACCGATACTTGCGATTCCGGCGTTGTTAATCAAAATATCAATGCCCCCAAAGGTATCGGCGGCAGTCTGTACCAGTCGTTCTACAAAGGAGAAATCTCCGATGTCTCCGACAAGACAGAGAACATTTATATGGAAAGTCGTTTTTAAGTCATCGGCAAGTGCGAAAAGCGCGTCCTTAGAATGCGCGCAGTTTAAAACGAGGTTGCAGCCGTCAGCCGCGAACCGGCGTGCGAGCGCGGCACCGATCCCGCGTGATGCGCCGGTGATTAGTACAGTCGGTGTATGCATAAAAGAGCCTCCAGTCCTGTTAAAAAGTTTTATTTGTTCTGCATATAAATATAGTATCCTTCAGTATTATAAGCTATCACCGGAAAGAGGGCAAATAAAAAGACCGGGTGCGGACAAAACAGGCAGGATCATCAACAACAGAGAAATGGGGAAATTGTGAAAAAATTCTAAAATTAGAGGAAAAAATGCAGAAGAATGTTGCGAAATAGATAAAATATGTTATAATAATACTATGATATAGATAGGTATCAAATATAGCAAAAAGGGGTTGGGCATCATGCGTATTACAATTAGCGGAAGAAATATTGATTTGACCGATGGACTGAAAGGAGCCGTTGAGGAGAAGTTATCAAAGTTAGAGAAGTATTTTACACCCGACACCGATGTATATGTGACATTGAGTGTAGAGAAAGAGAGACAGAAGATTGAAGTAACCATTCCGATGAAGGGAAATATCCTCCGGTCGGAGCAGGTAAGTAATGATATGTATGTGTCGATCGATCTTGTGGAGGAAGTTATCGAGCGGCAGCTTAAAAAATATAAGACAAAGATCATTTCCAAACAGCAGGCAGAAAGCAATCTGCGTCAGGAATTTATCGAGAAAGATACCAGTTCTGATGAAGATATCAAGATTATCCGTTCCAAGAAGTTTGGTATGAAACCGATGTATCCGGAGGATGCATGTGTACAGATGGAATTACTCGGACATAACTTTTTCGTATTCCGCAATGCAGAGACGGAAGAGGTCAATGTAGTATATAAGAGAAAGGGAAATACATACGGGTTGATCGAACCGGAATGCTAGGAAAACAGCAGTAAAAAATGAATAAGACAGACAGGCGGTAGAAGAGATTCAAAGGACGGAGTATCTTGTACCGCCTGTTTTTTTTCGTTATAATGAACCTGCGATACCGGAGGCAAAAAATAAGGGCATCCGGCATCCAATTTGTTTTCTCCGGGGTATCAAAAATAAGGAGGAAATGTAATGGCAACGTATGAAATTGGAAAAAGAATAAAAAAGGCGAGAGAGGACTGTAAAATGACACAGGAGGAGCTGGCGTTCGGGATCTGTTCGCCGGGAACACTCTCGAAGATTGAAAACGGGATTCAAGCGCCGAATAAAAAGACGTTTGAGGCGCTGATGCAAAGGCTTGGAGAACCGGAATATCTGTATTCCATTCATCTGAGCCGCGAAGAGATACAGGAAATGCAGTTGTACCGGAAGATCGAGAGGTGCTTTTTAAAAGAAGATATGGTTCAGGTGGAGGAGTTGTTAAAACAGTATCAGAAATCTTTTGTCGGGACGCGCGGACTGGACTGGCAGAGATACCAGGCACTCTGGGCGTTGTGGCATGCGAAGAAGGGAGCATCCGCACGTATCGTGATACAGGAACTGGAGGCGGCACTGCGCATTACGATGAAAGGGTATCGCAGTGGGCTGCCGGAGAAGAACAAGCGTCTCACCTTTGAAGAGATAGCAATTTTCAATAACATAGCGGTGCAGTATTACCGGATGGGAGACCGCGAGCGGTCTTTTTCTTATATTGCATGGCTGAAAATATATTTTGACAAATACAAAATGGATGAAGAAGAACTGGCACAGATCTATCCGCTGATTCTTGGGAATTATGCGGATATGCTCTGTATGCAGGGAAAATTAAAAGAGGCGAAGGAAATGGCAGAGCGTGCCATCTGGCTTTGCAAGGAGTATACAAAAACGACATATCTTGCGTGTCTGTTGGGATGTCTTGCGCGTATACTGGTATCTATGGGGAAAGCGAACGAGGCAGAAACCTGCTTTACACAGGCAGAGTGTATGTTTGGAATCATGGGGTGCTGCGGCAAGCTGGAACACTTGAGGGAGAGCGACAGGAAGGAACTGTCAATGTTGTTATAAAAACAGGGTGAAGTATAAATAAGATACCCTTTGGAGAAAGCAAAGCGGGATACTTTTGTTCTTGTCATAAACACAAAAAAGGTATAGTATAGATAGCATAATTGGAAAAGGAGATATCAGGCATGAAGATAGTTGTTTTGGCAGGCGGACTCAGTACAGAGAGAGATGTTTCGTTTGTAACAGGAAACATGGTGAGCAAGGCATTGCGGGCAAAAGGACATCAGGTTATCTTACTGGATGTATTTATGGGATATAGCAATAAAAAAGAGGATTTGGAAGGGATTTTCGATCGTTCCGAAGAAGTGAGCGTTACGGTGGAGGGGATTCCTGAGACGGCACCGGATATCGCAAAGATCAAAGCGATGCGTGAGGATAAATCGGATGCGTTTTTCGGGCCGAATGTCATTGAACTGTGCCAGATGGCGGATATTGTATTTATGGCACTTCACGGCGAAAATGGAGAGAATGGAAAAGTGCAGGCAGCACTGGATCTGTTCGGCGTTAAATATACTGGAACCGGATATTTCAGCAGTGCGGTCGCAATGAACAAATCTGTGACCAAATTGTTCTTTGAAATAAATGATATTCCGACCCCGCATGGCATTGCATTAAAGAAAGCGGATCGCGCAGTTCCATTTGAAAAGACCGGACTTTCACTTCCGTGTGTGGTAAAACCATGCAGCGGCGGATCGAGTATCGGAGTTTCGATCGCGGATACGAAAGAAGCGTATGAAAAGGCACTCGAGGAAGCATTTCGTTACGAGGAGGAAGTCGTGATCGAGGATTATATCAAGGGCAGAGAATTTTCTGTCGGAGTCATTGACGGAAAAGCGCTTCCGATCATCGAGATTGCGCCGAAGCAGGGATTTTATGACTTTGTCAATAAATACAAGGCGGGAAGCACCGTGGAGACCTGTCCGGCAGAGCTTCCGGAGCATGTTACAAAAAAAATGCAGTATTACGCAGAGCGAGCGGCAGAAGTGATCGGACTTGACACTTATTCCCGTATGGATTTTTTGATGGATGAGCAAGAGAATGTCTTTTGCCTTGAGGCGAATACACTGCCGGGAATGACGCCGACCAGTCTGGTTCCGCAGGAGGCGGCTGCACTGGGTGTGAATTTTGAGGAACTGTGTGAACAGCTCATTCGGGTTTCCATGAAAAAATACCAGTAGAGGATAATCGATCGATGAAAAATATGACATTGGCAAATATCGAAAAAGCATGCGGCGGCAGATATATCGGAGATGAGAACGGAAAAAAGACCGAAGTATCCGGTGTAGTTATTGACAGCAGACAGGTGGAGCAGGGTGATCTGTTTGTTGCGATTCCGGGTGAAAAAGTTGACGGACACAAATTTATCCCGGATGTTTTTAAAAAGGGGGCAGCGGCAGTTTTATCCGAGCAGGAATTAGAGTATGCGGCGGGACCTTATATTCTCGTGGAGAGTACAACAAAAGCCCTGCGCGATCTGGCGGAATATTACCGGAAGTCGCTTGACATCAAAGTGGCCGGGATTACCGGAAGTGTTGGAAAGACCAGCACCAAAGAGATGATCGCATCGGTGCTCGGTGAGAAATACGCTGTGTTAAAAACAGAAGGAAATTATAACAATGAGATCGGACTTCCGCTTACGATCTTTAAGATCAGGGAAGAGCATGAGGCAGCAGTCCTTGAGATGGGAATTTCCGAATTTGGCGAGATGCACCGGCTTGCGGCAATGGCAAATCCGGATGTGTGTGTGATCACCAATATCGGGCTGTGCCATCTGGAAAATTTAAAGACCAGAGACGGCATCTTAAAAGCAAAGACGGAAGCGTTTGACCATTTGAAAAAAGGCGGGATCGCCATTTTAAACGGAGATGACGATAAGCTTGCAACAATCCGTCAGGTTGGTGAAATGGAGCCTGTATTTTATGGGATCGGAGAAAAGATGCAGTACCGGGACGATGCAAAGAAGGCGGTATATGCGGCGAAAGTGGAAAACCTTGGACTGTTTGGGATGCAGGCAGAGATACATACGCCGGAGGGGGAGAGAAATGTGCGTATTCCGATTCCAGGTGAGCACAATGTATACAATGCGCTTGCGGCGACCGCAGTCGGACTTTCTTTCGGACTATCGCTGGATCAGATCAGTTCCGGGATCGAAAAGGCAAAGACTATTGGCGGCAGGACAAATCTTTTGCGTGTGGGGAACATGACAGTTATTGATGACTGTTATAATGCAAATCCGGTCTCCATGAAAGCATCGATCGATGTGCTTGCGACTGCGGATGGAAGAAAGATCGCGGTGCTCGGTGACATGGGAGAACTGGGTGAGAATGAAAAAAAACTCCACTACGAAGTAGGGGAGCATCTTGCGAAAAAAGCAGTGGATGTATTATTCTGTGCAGGTGAAATTTCCTCGGAAATCGCAAAAGCGGTCAGAGAGGAAAATCCTGCCTGTGAGGTTTATTATTTTAAGACGAGAGAGGCGCTCACGGAGCAGCTTCTGCCGTTTTTAAAAGAGGGAGACACCATTTTGGTAAAAGCCTCCCATTTTATGGAATATCCGGAGATCATTAAAGCATTGACTGATTGTCAATAAGCATTTCCTCGACTTTTTGCTGGACGATGGAAGCTAAGTGCTTGCGGTCGTCCTTTGAAAGATCTTCCATTTGAATCGGTTTCCCGTACTGTAAGACAACATGCGATGATTTTATGCGCGGGAAATGATTTTCTAAGATATCAGCGGAACCGGTGATCGCCATTGGAACAATGGGGCAGCCGGTTTTTTCTGCTATTTTTAAGCTTCCTGCTTTAAAAGGCAGCAGCGGGTCTTCGCTGGTGTTTCTGGTTCCCTCCGGGAAAATACACATGGAAATGCCGTCTTTTACATAATCAATTCCCTGTAAAATGGTTTTTAATCCCTGCTTAATATCCTTGCGGTCTAAAAACAGGCAGTAGAGCCGTCTCATCCAGATATTTAAAAGCGGCACTTTGCCGATGGTGTCCTTTGAAATATAACCCGTAAGCTGTGGGCATCTTGCATAGGTGATGATGATGTCAAAATAGCTGCGGTGATTGCATACATAAAGAACCGCCTTATCTTTCGGTACGTTTTCTTCTCCTTTTACTGTGAGCTTTACACCCGAGATAAAACAGATCACGCGAAACGCCCATTGTACCATGCGAAGCGAGCTGATGTCAGCGGCGTGCCGGTTGAACTTCCGGATGATCCATTCGACAATGAGTACGGGAATGCCGAGGATCAGATAGCAGACTGCAAAAAGCAGAACAAGAATTGTTCGAATCATAATGTGCCTTCCTTCTTCTTAAAAATAGTTTCCTTCATTATACAATAGGAATCGTCGGAAGTACATCTCTTTTTCCGGAAGAAAGTGGAATAAAAGAGGAGAAGAATGCATAGAATATAATAAGGAATTTATGGGAAGATTTAGATTTGCGCGATTATATAATAAGAAGATATGGTTGTTTTATGTTTCTCATCGGTCTTTTGTGCCTGTTTTGCGGCTGCAGTGTCCGGGAGGAAAATACGCAGAAGGTAAAAGACCTTTCTTATACGATCGTGGAAGATGAGGACATTCCACAAACACTGCGAGAGACGATTGAAGAAAAGAAAGCGGCTGAGTGTAAGCTGACCTATGAAACAGAGGAGGCGCTTTATGTGGTTCGTGGATACGGAGAACAGGAGACCGGCGGATATAGTATTGCGGTAAAGGAATTTTATCTGACGAAAAATGCAGTATGTCTGGATACCGAGCTGATCGGACCGGCAAAAAATGACCATCCGGCAAAAAGTCCGAGTTTCCCATATATTGTATTGAAAACAGAAAGACAGAACAAGAACGTGATTTTCGAGTAAAAAATGTTTTGACTTTCAAAATATTTTGCTTGACAGTAATTTAACACAGTGCTATACTAAAGCAAGGGTAGACTAGGGAGGGATATAAATTATGCAGCAATCAGATATTAGCAAAGTACGGTCGTCCATACATCAGCAATGCGGCAACAAGGTTATGATTCAATTAGACAGGGGAAGAAATAAAGTTGATGTACAGGAAGGCGTGATCCAGAAGGCATATGCAAGCGTATTTACGATTTTGGTAAACGATGAGAATGAGGCGAATCCGCCACAGCTATTGTCTTTTAGTTACACCGATGTAATTACAAGAGATATCAGAATGAAATTATGCTAAAAGAGCATAAAGCTCTTCTGCTCCGAATAGAATGTGATAGATATTCGGAACAGGAGGGCTTTTTTTGGTATTAAAGAAAAGATACATACACAGAAATCAGACGAAAGGTCAGGCGGTCAGTCAGCTCACACTGGATGATGATTTTAATATTTCGGATCATAAGCCGGATATGGTCAAGGTGATCCAGAGTAAAGGGGAGATCCGGACAGAGGAGATTCGGGTGAGCGAAGGGCATGTGTGGGTGAAGGGAATGCTGGAATTTGCGGTGCTCTATAAAAGCGATCAGTCTCAGATGCGGATTGCATCTCTCACAGGAAGCATTCCGTTTCAGGAAAATCTCGGCATGGATCAGGTGACGGAAACAGATACGGTAAGGATTGGGACGGAGATCGAGGATCTGTCGATCGGGATCATCAATTCCAGAAAATTAAATATCCGTGCACTGGTACTTTTGCGGGCATCTGCGGAGGAGATCGGGGATGAAGCGGTTGCGTATGATGTCGAGGAAGACGAGGCGGTAGAAAAAAATGTGAGCAGCCGTGAGGTTCTTTCACTCATCATGGCGAAGCGGGATAACTGCAGGTTCAAGCAGGAAATTACACTGCCGTCCAATAAGCCGAACGTATCGGAACTTTTGTGGAAAAATGTGCAGCTCAGATGTCTGGATACCCGCCTGAAAGAAGGAAAAATAGAAGTGACGGGGGAGGCACTGGTCTTTGTGATCTATAATGGTACAGAGGAAGACGAAAAAATGCAGTGGCTTGAGACGACGCTGCCGCTGCGTGCGGAGGTCGAATGTGCGCTTCCGGAAGAAGAATTGATCGCGCAGATACATGCGGAACCGGGACTTACAGAACTTTTAGTAAAACCGGATTATGACGGAGAAGAGCGTATGCTTGCACTGGATCTTGCGCTGGATCTGGATATTCATGTCTGGCGGGAGGAGTCTGTGGATGTGTTGGAGGATCTGTATTCTTTAAAGAAGAATCTGATTCCGGAATATGAAGAAGGCACACTGGAGAAGCTGCTTATGAAAAATAACACCAAGTGCAGAGTGGAAGAACGCGTGGAGATACCAAGGGAAGAGAGAAATATTCTTCAGATCTGTTCATGTACCGGAAAGGCGGCAATCGAAAGCAGCCGGATAGTCGAAAACGGTGTGGAAGTGGAGGGTACATTGAATGTGCAGATCCTTTTTGTTACGGCGGAAGATGCTTCACCGATCGGGGCGGCGGAAACGATCCTGCCATTTAAGCAGTTGATCGAAGCCGGTGAGATTACGAAAGATACAAGGACGGAGCTGGAATGCTGTGTGGAACAACTGTCAGCGATCCTTTTAGACGGTGGAAGGGTGGAATTGAAAGCCATTATTGATCTGAACCTGATCGCATTTTCAGGACAGAATATCAAGATTTTAAAAGAGGTGCGGGAAGAAGAACAAAATCTCGATATACTGCAGCAGCGTCCGGGGATCACCGGGTACATTGTAAAAGAAGGGGATTCTATGTGGAATATTGCGAAAGAAAATCATACCACGGTGCAAAATATCATAAATACAAATGAACTGGATGGAACGCAGATGAAAGCTGGTGAAAAATTGTTGATCGTAAAGGCGGTATAATAGGTAAAATTGGCGAAAAATCTTGCTGACAGAAAGAAAGTTTGATATGATAGGAAAGAAGTTATGAAAAATAAAACAGAAGGAGTTTAAGAACATGTCAAACGAATTTGAAAACAAAAACGATGGAGAAGAAACGAACCAGAATCCATATTATCAGGATTATGGGGATCCGTCACAGGGGAGCGGTCAGCAGGATTACAGCAATCCATATCAGAGCGGTCAGCAGGATTACAGCAATCCATACCAGAGCGGTCAGCAGGATTACAGCAATCCATACCAGAATGGTCAGTATAACAGCTATACTGCGGGGATGAACACGCCATATCAGAATGGAAATGTTCCATTGGATAAAAAGGGTCAGCCGTTAAAGAACCGTTTTGGAATGAAACTTACATTCAGTATTCTGGAGATGGTATTAGGCATAAACATCATCACACTGGTTTGCGGTATCGTTGCATGTGTGTTTACATGCAAGGCAAACAGCTCTTATAAAGAGGGAAAATGGGAAGAATTTAAGTCTCACGGAAAAGTAGCAAATATCTTTTTGTGGATAGGATTTGGCGTTTGCGCCGTTGTATATGTAGGACTGATCATTCTTTTGGCGGTTTTCGGACTGTCAGCACTTCCGTTTCTGATGTCAGAAACGACTGTGTCATCCGTAGGAAGCAGTCATCCTGACTACTACGACGAAGAGGACTTCAATTATTATGATGAAGACGAAGACGACGTTGAAGACGAAGAAACCGATGATGATGCGGATGATTGGGACTATGAAGATGATTATTATGATGATGACGATTATTATAATGATGACGATTACGATGATGCAGACGATGAGGAGACTTCTCCGGCACCGGAGGTTACAGCAGGAAACGGTTATATAGATCCGACGGTTACTATCAATGGTGTGACGGTGTCATTCCCGTTAAGCTATGATGAATTTACAGCACAGACCGGGCTTTCTATTGATGAAGATGATATGTCTGAAATCGTAAGTGCAGATGATTATGACAATTACGATATTACCAGTGCCTATGACAGTGAAGGTAACGATGTGTGCAGTATCTGGCTTTATAACATGAGCGGTTCGGATCTTGCGATGGAAGACTGCTATGTTGCAGGTATCATTGTGTATAATGATGAATATTCCGTGACACCGGATCTTATGATCCAGAATGGAATCACATTTGCGTCAACACAGGAGCAGATAAAAACAGCACTTGGTGTTCCGAGTGATACGTATTCGAGTAAATATGATGACGGATCTGTATATGAGAGCTGGAACTGGAATTATGAAGATCCGGATGCAGACTATTTCGATGAAATCGAGATCGAGTTTATGGATGGACAGATCACTAAGATCGAGGTGGATAATGCGACACTGCCGTAGGAGCGGCAGCAGAGCGTGAACCTTTTTGATCGTGAAAAATAAAGAGTAAGAAAGAAGCAGATATATGAGCAGAAATACAAAAGATTTAAAGCCCGGGGACAAAATACGTATGCACAGAAAAGCGGTTGCAGCATGTATGGCAGGAATACTTATGAGTCTTAGTATTATGCCGGTATCTGCTTCTACGCTTTCCAAGGCAAAAAACGCAAAAACGGAAGCAGAAAATAATTTAAACAGTCAGAATGAAAAAATAGACAGCTTAAAGACACAGCAGGAGCAGCTGCAGAGTGAGATGAATTCTCTGGATGCACAGCTTTCGGAGGTGCTTGTGAATATTCAGATCCTGTCGGATGAGATCACGCAGAAGCAGGCAGAGTTAGAAGATGTTGGAAATCAGCTTGCGCAGGCAGAACAGAACGCACAGAACGAATATGAGGATATGAAACTTCGCATTCAGTATATGTATGAAAACGGAGACAGTACGATGATGCAGAGTCTGCTGGAATCCAAAGATATTTCAGATTTTGTCAATCGTGCGGAATATGTAAATTCTGTTTATTCTTATGACAGAGATCTGTTGACGCAGTATCGGCAGACGGTTCAGCAGGTGGCAGATCTCCAGATACAGGTGCAGGGCGAAGAGGCGGAGCTTGAAGAGATTCAGGAAAGCTACGAAGAGCAGGAGACACAGCTTCAGACGGTGATCGCCCAGAAGCAGTCGGAAATGTCTGATTTTGACACACAGCTTGCGAATGCGAAAGATTTAGCGGCACAGTATGCAGCGACGATTGAACAGCAGAATGAGATCATTCGTCAGGAGCAGGAAAGACAGCAGGCAGAGGCAGCGGCTGCTGCCGCAAATAAGAAAAAGACAGATAGTGCAAAAACAGATAGTACGACGGTCGCTTCTAACGGAACGACTGCAGGAGATACCACGAACCAGACGACCGGAGAAAACTCTGATTCCCAGACCGGGAAAACGCAGAATACGACAGATACAGACAGCGGCGGAGGAAGCACATCTTCTTCCACAGGAGGAAAAGATCCGGGATACAAAACCGGAGTCAGCGGAAGTGAGGTGGCATCTTATGCGCTTCAGTTTGTCGGGAATCCGTATGTAAGCGGCGGGACGAGCCTGACGGATGGTGCAGACTGTTCCGGATATGTCATGAGTGTGTATGCTCATTTTGGCATCAGTCTGCCGCATAGCTCAGCGGCACTTGCAGGTTGTGGCCAGGAAGTAAGTTACGAGAACATTCAGCCGGGAGACATCGTGTGCTATACCGGGCATGTGGCGATCTATATCGGCGGCGGCCAGATCGTGAATGCCAGCAGTTCCAAGCCGTATCCGGTTGGCGGCATTAAGACTAACAGTGCGACATACCGGACGATTACAACGGTGCGTCGTGTTCTTTAGATATTAGACAGAAATGAAAAGGATCACAGATACTGCAGGATGACATTCCAGTCATCCTGCAGTTTTTCTATGGAAAAAGCGGCATTGGCAGGACTGGTGGACGGAAGCTTCTCGGCAGGAAAAGAAGTTTTGGGGAAAACGTATTTCTGGTACAGACGGTATGCAGTCGCACCGTTTGCGAATACCGCAGCAATCGGGGCGGCTGATAAGATACATCCAATGTCTGCCGGAATTACGTTCCGGATACTGCTGTCGGAAGAGCCTATGATGTCACAGCTTGCAATCACATCCCAGACCGCAATATGATGGCGCAGTAAAAAATCCTGTTTTTCCGGAATCGTGGTGGGGCAGGTGTCGGAGAGTAGCAGTGCGAGCAGTTTCCAGAAACGGTTCTGAGGATGACCGTAATAAAACTGCTGTTCCCTTGATTTGACAGAGGGGAAACTTCCGAGGATCAAAATCCGGGAGGAGTTGTCAAAGACGGGGGTAAAGGTGTGTGTCACATGTTCATAGCTTTCCATAGAAAAAATCCTTTCCATACAGATAAAAAATAACAAACAGATACTTTCTCTCATTTTAATCTTTTCTCCTGCCCTTGTCAAAAACGGAAACTGGCGTATAATAGTAATAGATTGTTTTTTGGGAGGAAGAGCTATTATGCAGATGGAAACATTACAAAAAGATATGATCGCCGCAATGAAGGCGAAAGATAAAGTAAGAAAAGAAGCAATTTCATCTCTGGTGTCCGCAGTCAAGAAAAATGCGATTGATGCAGGATGCAGGGATGATATCAAAGAAGAACTCGTAGATCGCACGATTTTAAAGGAATTAAATACAGTAAAAGAACAGCTTGACACCTGCCCGGCAGACCGCACGGACTTAAAAGAGCAGTATCAGGCGCGGCATGACATTATAAACGAATACGCGCCGAAGCTCATGTCTGCGGAAGAGGTAGAAAAAGTGCTGACCGAGGAGTTTGCAGAAGTGCTCGCAGGCGGAAACAAAGGGCAGATCATGAAAGAAGTGATGCCAAAGCTGCGCGGAAAAGCAGATGGAAAAGTGATCAATGAGGTCGTTGCGAAACTTTGCGCAAAATAAAAAACGGGAAATCAATCAGGTAAACAGAAAGAGTGAAGATATGTCATTAAAAATAGGAAGAAATGATCCCTGCTGGTGTGGCAGCGGAAAAAAATATAAGGTATGCCATGAACAGTTTGATGCAAAAATAGAAAAATTCCGCAGTGAAGGTCATATTGTGCCGCCGCGCGAGATCATCAAAAAGCCGGAAGAGATCGCAGGCATCAAGGAGAGTGCGAAGATCAATATCGCGGTGCTGGATTACATTGCCGAGCATATCAAGGAGGGTATGAGCACTGAAGAGCTTGACAAGATGGTATATGAGCGTACCACTGCCATGGGAGGAATTCCGGCACCGCTTCATTATCAGGGATTTCCGAAGAGCGTGTGTACCTCCATCAATGATCAGGTGTGCCACGGTATTCCGTCCGAGAAGGAAATCTTAAAAGATGGTGATATCATAAATGTGGATGTATCCACGATTTTAAATGGTTATTTTTCGGATTCTTCCAGAATGTTCTTGATCGGAAATGTCAGCGAAGAAAAGAAAAAACTCGTGCAGGTCACAAAGGAATGCGTAGAGATTGGTTTAAAAGAAGTAAAGCCGTGGCATTTTCTCGGTGACATGGGTCAGGCAGTGCATGACCATGCATTCGCAAATGGCTATACGGTGGTCCGTGAGATCGGAGGACATGGTATCGGACTGGAATTTCACGAAGATCCGTGGGTAAGCTATAACTCCAAAAAGGGACAGGAGATGCTTATGGTTCCGGGAATGATCTTTACGATCGAGCCGATGGTGAACATGGGAAGACCGGATATTTATATTGATTCCGATAATGATTGGACAGTTTATACCGAGGATGGCAAGCCGTCTGCGCAGTGGGAGATCCAGGTGCTTGTGACGGAAGATGGTGCGGAGGTTATTTCCTACTAAGCATCGGATAAAATGGATAGGGATAGAAATAGCTAAAAAGAAGGGAGAGATCAGAATGAACGGGCTCGGTTATACTCCGATCTGCAGCAGCAGTTCAGCACAAAAAACATGCAAAAATGACGTTTACGGGATAACTGCGCCCAAAATTACGGAAAATTGCATGTAAAATTCTGATTTTTCCGATATAAATCGAGCAAGAGAGAGAAAACTCTTGCCGGCGCGCAGTGCTCCCGAAAAGAACATGTCGTTTCTTCTGGCGATACCAGAAAGAACATCATGTTCTTTTTTTCATGAGAAAAATGAAAAATCAGCATGAAGGAGCAAATAAATTATGAAACAAGATAAAAATCAAAATATAGGACAAAGGAACTTAGAACAGAACATTTTTACAGACTATATCTTTTGCTTTTTTAGAAATTTTGATATTGCAAGTGCGGTCTGGGTGCTCTATATGATCTACCGGGGACTGCCGCTGTGGCAGGTCGGGATCGTAGAAGGCATCTTTCATATCACAAGTTTCTTATGTGAGATCCCTTCCGGAGCCCTTGCGGATCTTTTTGGGAGAAAAAAGATGATTGTCTGCGGGAGAATACTATACGCAGTATCTGCGGTGATACAGCTTTTTTCCACAAATGTATACATGTTTGCAGGCGCATTTATCATCAGTGCGGTGAGTTATAATTTAAATTCCGGTTCGGAAGAGGCGCTTTTGTATGATTCTATGAAACAGCTTGGAAAAGAGGAAGACTATGTTGGCGTGAATGGAAAACTAAATATGGTGATCGAGGTATCGCAGTCAGCGGCAACATTTCTTGGCGGTGTGCTGGCGGAGTATTCGTATGATATCTGCTATCTGACAGTGCTCGTGGTGGCAGTATTATCACTGATTCCGGCATTTTTGTTTCTGGAACCGGAAATGGCAGAAAAGAAACCGGACAATAAGAAAAATGATAAAGTTTCTTTTCGGATGCATTTTGAAATCTGTGCGGAAATTTTAAAAGATGATAAGGAAGTCTTAAAGATTTTGATCTATTATCCGATCGTTTTGACATTTCATGCCGTAGTATATTTTTATGGACAAGAGTTTTTCAGTGAAGATGGATGGAACAAAATTGAGATCAGTCTGATCATGCTGGCAATGGGAGGATTTTCCTGTCTGGGAGCATGGAGCAGTGAACGGATACTGGAATATTTTGGGGATAAAACGAAATATTTTGCCTCGCTTGGAATGGCAGTTTCAATCCTTGTGATGAGCATGGATCAGTTTGCGTTATCCGTTTTGGGATTTGCCGGAGCGAATTTTACCTGTGCGATGCTTTATCCGATACAGTCTTTAGAGCTAAATGCAAGGATTCCATCCGGTCAGCGTGCCACGCTCATTTCTGTGGACAGCATGTTCTTTTCCGTATTTATGGTACTGTTTTTTCCGGTTTGTGGAATTGCAGCAGAAAAAATAGGATTGCATGCGGCGTTTGGAGGGCTTGGAGTGATTCAACTGGTGTTGATGTGCGGACTTATGCTTAGAAAAAGGACGGAGAAATAAAGGAATAAAAACGGCTTTCTTCTATATAAATAAAGTAAGAGAATTTTTTTTGGAGCAATATGGAACAAAAAAATGAGGAAAGCAGGTGGAAAAAGGGCGGTCGTATCCTTCTTGCCGCAGCCATGATATTTCTGGCGGGCAGAGGAACGGCAGCTCTTTTTTCGCAGTGGACAACGACGGCAAATATTTCGCCTGCTGTGGATAACTGGGGACTTGGGTTCGGTGCGGAAGGGCAAAAGCCTTCGGGAAATGTGAGTGCGGAGGAATTGAAACAGTATGACACCTATTATGTGGGTGACGGTGAGGATCAAGTGATCTATCTTACATTTGACTGCGGTTATGAGAACGGAAACACACCAAAGATATTAGAGGCTTTGAAAAAACATGACGTAAAAGCGACATTCTTTGTGGTCGGACATTTTTTGGAGAGTAGTCCGGATCTGGTCAAACAGATGGCTGCTGACGGACACACCGTTGGAAATCACACGTATCATCATCCTGATATGTCAGCAATCTCCGATCAGGCGTCTTTTGCGAAGGAGATCGGGGATGTCGAGGCAAAGTATAAAGAGATCACCGGGCAGGAGATGATAAAATATTACCGTCCGCCGCAGGGAAAGTACAGCACGGAGAACTTAAAGATGGCACAGGAACTTGGTTATCACACGTTCTTTTGGAGTCTTGCCTATGTGGACTGGTATGCGGATGATCAGCCAACACCGGAGCAGGCGTATGAAAAGCTGATTGGGCGGATTCATCCGGGCGCGATCGTGCTGCTCCATAATACTTCAGATACGAATGGAAACATTCTGGATGAACTGCTGACAAAATGGGAGAATATGGGGTATCATTTTGGAACACTCGCGGAACTGATCGAGAATACAGAAACGATGGTGTCCTTGCGGTAATACAAAAAGCAGATTTACAATCTTTTTGTAACATAGTATGATGTAGATTAGAAGTAAATCGGGCGTGCATTGCTGTGCCGCCCGGACTTGCTTAAATTTATCTAATGGATGAATCTACAAAGAAAAAGAGGAACGAAATATGGGAAAGGAAGCAAAAACAAACGCAATGCGCCTCTTGGAGCGCAATAAAATACCATATGAAGTATTGAATTATGAGTGTGATGAATTTATTGACGGGCTTCATACGGCAGAGGCGACCGGAGCGCCGGTGGAGCAGAGCTTTAAAACGCTGGTGATGCAGGGGAAGAGCGGACAGTTTTATGTTTATGTGGTGCCGATCGCAGATGAGGTGGATCTGAAGGCGGCGGCAAAAGCAGTCAGTGAGAAATCTGTGGAAATGATCCATGTGAAGGATATCACAAAGATCACAGGTTATGTCCGCGGCGGGTGCAGTCCGCTCGGAATGAAAAAGTCGTTCCATACCGTAGTGCATGCTTCGGCGGAACAGTATGACAGAATCTATATCAGCGGTGGAAGGATCGGGACAAGCATCGCACTCTCGCCGCAGGATCTGATGAAGGTCATTGACGGAGTATATGCGGATATAATTCAATAGCATTTACGGACAGAAAGTGTTATAATTTTACTTAAGACTCTAGGACAGAAAGGAGTATTTCTATGAAAGAAATATTAAAGAAGATCAAGGCGGATACCATATTGTCCGCAGTGCTTTGTATTATACTCGGAGTGGTTTTACTGGTTTATACGGAACAGACGACCAGCCTGTTCTGTAAGCTGCTTGCGCTTGTGCTTATTGTGATGGGAGTGGCGCATATGATTACCTATTTTACAGACCGTGCAGGCAATAATCTCCGGCTGATTGCGGGAGTGATCGTATTGCTGCTCGGAATATGGATCTTTATCAATCCAAAGATCATCATCAATCTGATCCCGGCGATCATTGGAGCAATTCTGTTTTTACATGGCGTGGAAGATCTGCGTCTCTCTATTCAGGCAAAAGAAGGCGAAGGCTCTGCGTGGATTTCCTGTCTGATCCTTGCGATCATAAATCTTGCGCTCGGTATTCTTTTGATCGTGAAAGCGTTCGAGGCGGCACAGATCGCGTTTAAGCTGATTGGTCTTGCACTGATCTATGACGGAGTATCCGATATCTGGATCGTTTCAAGAGCTGTAAAGGCGGTAAAAGAAGCACAGCAGGAGCAAAATGCGATCGACACAGAAGGAAAAGAACTCTAGAATTAAGGAAAGTGATTTTGTATGCGCAGAATGGAATTTAAGATGGAACGTACCGGGTTACTGAAGATTGGGGATGTGCTTCCGGTGACGGAGGGAAAACTGCCCAATTCCTATTATTATAATCTTGGAAATTCCTATGCAATGTCTGCAAATTATAAATTTTCGGAACGATTAAAGTCCAAAGAAGGAAAAGTAGTGGATGTGGAAGAAACGCCGAAAGGATTCTTTGTGACGGTCGAGTTCGATGAATAAACAAAAAAGGAGAACAAAAATGGATCATACCAATACGGCGAAGATGCCGGATAATACAAAACTGGAAGAAGTGCTGGAAGCATATGCGAAGGAGCAGAATAAGGACAACCTGTCAGCGGTTGTAAATGGCCTGCGCTATGCGCATCTGTTTGTTCCGGCAGTTTTCCCGGAAGGAACGGATCTTGCGTTTTTAAAAGAAGCAAAACAAGGAGAGCGTATTGCGATCCCGCAGGGAATCACACCGCTTCCGAGTATCTTAAAGAATGATAAGGGAGAACAGTATCTCCCGTTATATACCAAAAAAGAAGAAATTCCGAAAGATCAGAAATTTCACACCATTCTTGAAGTTACATTTCGAGGAAGCTATATGACAGTATTAAAGGAAGGATCAAAGTTAGAAGGACTGGCTTTAAATCCGTTCCATGAAAATGTGCTGGTCAAAAAGACACTGCTGGAAAAATTAAAAGTTCAGGATGACAAGATGCTTGAAAGCAGAAAGGTAGTGAAGTTAAACGCTGCCCAGTATCATGCGCTGGTACGCCGCAATATGGAATTTAAGACGATCCCGCATATGCTTTTTACCGATGGGGACAAGTTTACCAGTGACTTGTGTGAAGGAAAAGAAGCATTTGTTTGTGAGCTTTACCGGAGTGCATTTCCGAAAGAACCTGGTGCACCATATGAGACATCGGATTTTGAATTTATGGCGCTCAATGTACGCGCAGATCTGCTTTTGATCCGTATTGATCTTCCGCAGAAAGGAATGGCTCCGGGACTCTGTCACAGAGTATATCTGGCGTGGAACGAACAGACAAAAAAAGCGTATTACTTTACGATCGAGCAGACACAAAAAAAGGAAGAACGCGGCATGGGGCGCGTGGATGAGAGCGGAAAACGTATCGACTGCGGTGCTGCACCGGTGGAAGGCGCGGAGATCCAGCGTATCTTAGATCTGATCGATGAGGAGAGAGCCGAGGCAAACTAATATGAAAAAGATTCTGATCTACCGTTGGAATTCCTATAATGATCTGGATATTGAGCAGACATTCCGCCATCTGGGTTATGAGGTAGACAGTGTGGAGCGCAAAGAAAAGACCTATGACAGGGATCTGGAATTTGAACAGCTTCTGACCGAAAAGATAAAGGCGAAATCCTATGAATTCTTTTTTACTATGAACTATTTTCCGGCGATCTCCAATCTATGTGAGCGGATGCATCTGCGCTATGTCTGCTGGACATGTGACAATCCGCTGATCGGAATGTATGATCGGTCAGTATTTAATGACTGCAACCGGATATTTACCTTTGACCGGAGCAATTATCTGGAGTTTCGTGCGCGTGGAGTGCGTCATATCTATCATATGCCGCTCGCAGTCAATACAGATCGTCTGGATGTACTGCTTGCGGACAGATCGCCGGAATATCAGGAGGATATTTCTTTTGTTGGCAGCCTGTATACAGACCGCAATGCGTATGATGCCATGAAAGATACTTTTCCGGATGAATTAAGGGGATATCTGGATGGCGTGATACAGGCGCGCTTGATAGTGCCGGATAACCAGATCATTGATGAAATGCTTACCCCGGATATCTTGGAAAAGATACAGGAAAGCTACCATTTGGAAAAATCAGAGGATTCCTTTTCGAATCTCGGACTGATCTTTTCAACGACAGTGCTAGGATTTAAGATCGCATCGGTGGCACGGACGCAGGCGCTGATCGCACTTTCCAAGAAGTATGCGGTGTCAGTCTACAACAAAGAACAGGGGAACGGACTGCTTCGTGTCCGGAAAAAGGGACCGGTGGATTACTGGCAGAAAATGCCGGAAGTCTTTGCAGGCAGCCGGATCAATCTGAATTTTACGATTCCGAATATAAAAACGGGACTTCCGCTGCGCATTTTTGATGTACTCGGAGCGGGAGGCTTTCTGCTCACCAATTTTCAGCCGGAACTGCCGCAGTATTTTGAAAATGGCAAAGATCTGGTGTGGTTTACAAATGAGCATGAACTGACCGAAAAAGCGGGGTATTACCTTGCCCATGAAAAGGAGCGCGAACAGATCGCGCGAAACGGGCAGAAAAAGGTGCGGTGCTTTCATACATATAGGAAGCGCATGCGGCAAATGCTGGAAATAATGGAACAGGAATAAGAAAAAGGGGGAGATTTTTATGAAGGCACAGGAATTTATACAGACTTATCAGACACAGTTCTCACAATATTGTCCCTGTATCATCACAGAGGCAGGGGATGTGATCGAATGTGCGGACGGACATACAAAAGCATTAGAAGAACTTTTTGGGAGCGAATTTCCGGGGGAAGAAATACCGCAGAATGTGATGCCGATGCAGTATCTGATCGTCCGTACAAAGGCAGTCGTGGTCGATTATGAAAATCAGGTTTACAGTGAGGTGCTGACCGGAGGGCAGAAGGAAGCGCTTCGCATTCTTGCGGATGCGGGCATGATAGAGATCCATTTGGGCGATATTCATGGAAAATATTAAAGAAAAAAGAAATGAGGTACGAAAGACAGATGATAAATCCGGCAAAATTATTTCAGATAAAAAGTGCGTGGGATACCTTTTCGGCAAACCATCCCAAGTTCTCAAAATTCCTGCAGGCGGCAGGCAAAAGTGGGATCGGAGAGGGAACGGTTTTCGAGGTGAGCATTACAAATACTTCAGGGGAGACGATCACTTCCAATCTGAAGCTGACCGCATCTGATATGCAGTTATTTGAATCATTAAAAGAGCTTGCAGGCAGACAATAAAGCAGATACAACGATCAGGCAAATAAAAACGCTGTATGGTGAACCGGATAAAAAGGTTCATCATACAGCGTTTCTTTTATAGGTTTATGACTATTTTGCAGTTGTTTTACTGAGGAGCAGGAGTTTCTGCCGCCTGCGGCTGTTCCGGTTGAGTTTCTGCCGGGGGTTCAACCGGAGTTTCTGCCGGCGGAGCATCCGCGGAAGGTGCAGCTTCACCGGCACCGCCTGTCGTTGGTGCGTTCGGATCCTGATTTTCTGCAGTTGGCGCATTTAAACTGTTTGCTGCGTCATCAGTCAGAAGATAAGGGGCATCCTGTGTGCCGGCGCTTCCACCGGTAATATAAACATTTGAGGAACGCAGTTCTTCCGGACAGGTGTCAGCGGCAATGCCGCCAGTGGTAATATCGATCGTTACCCGTACATGATGATCGCAGTAATCCTTTGGAACCGTTCCGGAAGCAAAATACTCGGATTCTACCATACTTCCGCGCGGGTCGCTGTCACAGAGCCCTGCAACAGAAAGCTTTCCGGATTTTTTGCAGACGGTGGCGGTTGTGATGCCATCCGGTTTTTCAAAGTCCTTGTATTCGAGATCCTCATGGATGCGTCCCATAACGGATTTCCAGAGTGTCTTTGGATAAGTGGTATAGGAAAGCTCGGCGTTATCGTCATAGCCGCCCCATACGACACAGGTATAATAAGGTGTATATCCGGCAAACAATGCATCACGGTTGCTGGAAGTTGTACCGGATTTACCTGCCTGCGGCATTCCGCTGAAATGTGCCGGGCGTCCGGTTCCGTTTGTTAAAACATCCTCCATGGCATTGGTTAAAAGCCAGGCTGTCGTTTCCTTCAATACGGTGTGTGTCTGCGGTGTATTGTCGATCAGCACATTGCCATCGTGGTCTAAGATCTTGGTGTAAAACCGTGGTTTGGTATAAGTACCGCTGTTTGCGATAGTCGCATAGGCTGCGGTCAGTTCTAAGTTTGTGACGCCGTTTGTGATACCGCCGAGGGCGAGTGCCTGTGTGCGGTCAGAATCACAGAGCGTTGAAAATCCAAAATTTTGAAGATACTCATAACCAATGTCCACGCCGATGTCGGTCAGGGTTTTTACGGCGACAATATTGATCGAGTAGGTGATACCTTCCCGGATCGTGGTAAAACCACGGTAGGATTTATCGTAGTTGTTGACCGGAGTATGGGCAGCATTGGAGTAAGTATATGGCGCGTCATCCTGAACAGATGCAAGTGTCATACCTCCGATGTCGAGTGCCGGAGCATAGGTAGAAAGGATCTTAAACGTAGAACCCGGCTGACGTTTGGTGTCGGTAGCACGGTTTAAGGTCTTATTTGCAGTCTTGTCACCTCTTCCGCCGACAATGGCTTTTACCTCTCCGGTGGACTGATCGATCACAGTCATGGAAGCCTGCGGCTGCAATGTGTAGGTGATGGATTCACCGTTTGGCACGATGGTATCGCCGTCTTCCATAATATCGGCTTTGTACTGTTCGATTGCAGCATCTACATCCTCTTTCGAGTTAAAATCGATATTATACTTGCTGTTTTGGCTCTGGTAATAGCTTAGCATGGTCTGTTCACTGTAATTTTGATAGGTGCCGTCCGATTTCTGGATGGTCAGACGGTAGGAACAGGAATATTTTGTTCCGCTTCCATAATTATCTTCGTTATTTACTTCCTCATCACAGATCTGCTGGATTGCAGGGTCTTGTGTGGAGTAGATCGTCAGACCGCCCTCATAGAGCGCTTTATATGCCTGCGTTTCTGTGTAGCCTTTTACTTCCATCAGGTCATCAATCACCTGTTCGGTCAGAGCGTCCACGAAGTAGGAATTGATATTGTCTGAAGAAATCTCGGAGTCAATGATCTGGATACGGTCATATACGTTGTCAGCGATCGCAGCGTCGTAAGCACTCTGGTCGATGTATCCTTGCTCAAGCATATTGTTTAGAACCTTCCCGCGGCGTTCCGCGTTAGCATCCGGATTGCTTACCGGATTGTAGCGCGAGGGGTTCTGTGTGATTCCGGCGATGACAGCACATTCTGATAAGGTGAGTTCAGATACATCCTTATTAAAATAGCGCTGTGATGCAGCCTGTACACCGAGCGTGTTCTGACCGAGATTGATGGTATTTAAGTAGTTTTCTAAAATCCAGTCCTTGTCCTCTACTTTTTCAAGCTGAATGGCGAGATACTGTTCCTGGATCTTGCGTTCCATTTTATCAGCAAAAGAGCTTTCGCTGGTCCAGTCAGTAAAAACGTTATTTTTCAATAACTGCTGGGTAATGGTACTGGCACCCTGTGAGAATCTGCCGGATGCGATTCCGGTGACTCCGGCGCGGATGATACCGGTTATATCAATACCGTTGTGTTCGTAAAAGCGGGAATCCTCGATTGCAACAAAAGCGTGCTGCAGATCGATGGGAATCTCATCGATCGTCACATAAACACGGTTGGAACCGGATGCGACCAAAGTCGCGGTCTCATTTCCCTGGCTGTCTAACACTGTGGACAGATACCCGGTCGGCGTTGCGTCAATGTCATGGATGTCAGGGGCGGAATCAACGATCCCCTTGTATACACCATACCCGGCACAGCCGCCAATCACTCCGAAAGCGATAAAACATACCAGAAGCGTCTTTGCAAATATGACGGTAAACTTTTTACGAATCATGGTACCCTTGGAAAGAAGCTCTTTTTCTTTCTTAGCAGTACTTTTTCTTCCATAATTCATAAGTGAGCCTCCTTTTTATGGCAATCTTATAAAAACATCATTTCACTATTATAGCAAACTTGTCTGGGTTAATAAAGCGAAAAGTGACTGGATTTATACATAGCATAACCATTTTTGGATTGAATAACCATTTTTACCATGTTAATATAGAAAGAAGAATAAACGGAGAAACAGCAGGAGATTTTTATGAGCGAAGGATATAAGATCATATATGAAGGCGGCAGCGGAGAGATCGAGGAAAAGAAATCAAGATTCATTGCAACAGTGCGTCCGGTGGCATCGGAAGAAGAAGTGACGGCGTTTCTTGCGGAAATGAAGAAGAAATACTGGGATGCACGACACAACTGTTTTGCTTATGTGATCGGAGAAAAAAACGAATTGGTACGCTGCTCGGATGACGGAGAGCCTGGCGGAACGGCAGGGCGGCCGATGTTAGATGTGCTGCTGCGGGAGGAACTTCACAATACAGCGGTGGTGGTGACACGTTATTTTGGAGGAACGCTGCTTGGAACCGGCGGACTGGTGCGGGCGTATCAGCAGGCGACAAAAGAAGGGCTGGCGAACAGTCGGATTGTGGAAAAAAGAAAAGGCAGCCGGCTTGTGATCGATACCGATTATAATGGGATCGGAAAGATCCAGTATCTGTTCGGTCAGGAAGAAATCTCCATACTCGATACCGCCTACACAGATGCGGTTCAGGTAACAGCAATGGTTCCGGCAGAAAAAAAAGAGAGGATTGAAAAAGCACTGATGGAAGGAACCAACGGAAAGGCAGGAATTTCCTGGGGTGAAGAGGTGGAATATGCCTTTATTGAAAAAAATCTAAAAATTTTTTGAAAAAAGTGTTGACATTTTGCAGATAGGTGCGTATAATATCCATTGTTGACAGCGCAAAAGAAACAGCGCAGACAACCTGATGGCCCATCGCCAAATGGTAAGGCAACGGACTCTGACTCCGTCATTTCCAGGTTCGAATCCTGGTGGGCCAGCTACTTGTTAGAAGTACCACGAGAGTGGTACTTTTTTTATTATAACAACGAAGAAAACAGAAAGGATAGAAAGATGTATCAGTTTAAAAGCAGAGTAAGATACAGCGAGTGCAATGCGAGCGCAAAGCTCACGCTTCCGGCGTTGGTAAATTATCTTCAGGACTGCTGTACGTTTCAGTCGGAAGAACTGAAGATAGGCGTGGAATATCTGAAGGAACATAAAGAAGCATGGCTGCTTTCCTCCTGGCAGATCGTGATAAACCGTTATCCGAAGATGGGAGAGGAGATCACGGTGAGTACCTGGCCGTATGCGTTTAAAGGGTTTTACGGTTATCGAAACTTTACGATAGAGGATGAAGCGGGTGAGGTCGTAGCATATGCAAATTCCGTCTGGATCTATCTGGATACAGACAGCGGCAGACCGAAGCGTGTGTCGGAGACAATGCTTCGTGCGTATCCGTTTGAAGAACCTTATCCGATGGAAACTGCGGAGAGAAAGATCCGTCTGCCGGAGGATATGCAGCAGGGAGAACCGTTTGCGGTGCAGAAATTCCATATTGACACGAACCAGCATGTCAATAATGAAAAATACATTCTGATGGCAGAGGAATATCTGAAAGATACGGAATGGGTTCGTGAGGTGCGGGTGGATTACCGCAAAGCGGCGGTGCTTGGCGATATGATCTATCCATGCGCGAAAAAGACAGATGATCAGACGGTGGTAGCACTTTGTGATGAGGCAGGAAAACCTTATGCCGCCATAGAGTTTCGGACAGAAACGGGAGAGGAGCAGAAAGCATGTTAAAACTGGGTGAAAAACAGAGATTACGGGTTGTAAAAAAAGTGGATTTCGGTATATACTTAGCAGAACGGGAGACAGACGAGACAAGAGTTCTGCTTCCGAAAAAGCAGGTGCCGGAAGGAATACGCATCGGAGATGAACTGACGGTATTCTTATATAAAGATTCCAAAGACCGGCTGATCTCAACGCTGACGGAGCCAAAGCTGATGCTTGGCGGACTTGCAGTGTTAAAAGTCGGACAGGTTGGAAAGATCGGAGCGTTTTTAGACTGGGGACTGGAGAAGGATCTGTTTCTTCCATATAAAGAAATGACACAGAAGGTGCAGGAGGGTGATGAGATTTTAGTCACACTCTATATCGACAAAAGCCACAGACTCTGTGCAAGTATGAAAGGTATTTATGATCTGCTTTCTTTAGATTCTCCGTATAAAAAGGACGACACCGTAGAGGGACGTGTCTATGAATTCAGCGGCAATTTCGGAACCTTTGTGGCTGTGGATGATAAATATTCGGCAATGCTTCCGAACCATGAGGATCACAGCTTCCTTCGGATCGGTGATGTCATTACGGCAAAAGTCACGCATGTCAAAGAAGATGGAAAACTGGATCTGACTTTGCGGGAAAAAGCATACATTCAGATGGATACGGATGCCGAAAAGGTCATGCAGGTCATCGAAGAGTATGCAGGCGTCCTTCCGTTTTCAGATAAGGCGTCACCGGAAGTTATAAAGCGTGAGACAGGTCTTAGCAAAAATGCGTTCAAGCGTGCGGTCGGCAGACTTTACAAAGAACGCAGAGTTGAGATTGCAGAACATGCGATACGCAAGATTAAATAGGCAGTATGCGGGCAGCAGTCCGTTATCATAAATAAAAAGAAAGAAGGATATCAGCATGAAAAAAGTAATCAGCACATCAAAGGCTCCGGCAGCGATCGGACCATATTCTCAGGCAATCGAAGTAAACGGTATGGTATACACATCCGGTATCATTCCGGTCGTTCCGGAAACAGGCGAGATCCCGGAAGGATCAAAAGAACAGGCAAAACAGGCACTTACCAATCTTTCCAATCTGCTTGAAGCAGCAGGAACCAATATGGACAATGTGGTAAAAACAACCGTATTTATCAAGGAGATGGATGATTTCGGAACCATCAACGATGTATACAAGACATTCTTTACCAGTGATTTTCCATCCAGAAGCTGCGTGGAAGTTGCACGTCTGCCGAAAGATGTTATGCTTGAGATCGAAGCGATCGCGATCAAATAAGCCGGTCATAATCTGAAATAACGATAAAGAAATAAAAACGGGCAGATACACGCCGGATGCGGCTGTGTGACTGCCCGTTTTTTACATAGAACCGAGAGCGGAATAATAAGTGTCAAGATACTGCTGTGCTGCGTTCATAAAATTATCAATACTTCCAAAGCTTGCGATCGTGATGATGCTTACAAGGAGCATCATGGCACCGATAAAAATACCGATGGAATTTAAAATAAGTCCGATCACGGTATTTTTGGGATAGGCATTGCTGCCGCCTCTCGAAAGCAGGGCGAGGATCAGTCCGATCGAGCCAAAGATCAGAGAAGAACCAAAACAGCTTGCGAGAATCGAGATAATGCCGAATGCAACTGAGGCAAATGCCATGGTGGAAGAACTTTTGTCAGAATTCATAAAACTTTCTCCTTAAAATCTTCAGAATCAAAATTTTTTTTATTTTAACATGGTATGGGCGAAAAGTAAACGTTTCCTTGTTTCGCGGAACGCTTAGGGGTATAATATGGCTATCAGAAAGAAATGAGGAAAGAAACATGGACATTACAGCGAGACTTGCAGAAGAACTGCAGATCAAAAAGCAGCAGGCAGAAGCAGCAGTAAAACTGATCGATGAGGGAAATACGATTCCGTTTATCGCGAGATACCGGAAAGAGGCGACCGGGGCATTGAATGATGAAGTGCTCCGTAGTTTGGCGGAACGCCTTACTTATCTCAGAAATCTGGAGGAGAAAAAGGAACAGGTTTTATCCAGTATTGAAGAACAGGGAAAACTGACCGAAGAATTAAAGGCGCAGATCCTTGCGGCGGAGACGATGGTCGTTGTGGATGATATCTATCGCCCATACCGCCCGAAACGCCGTACCAGAGCGATCATTGCGAGAGAAAAAGGTCTGCAGCCGCTTGCTGATCTGATCTGGCTTCAGATGTTAAAGACACCGCTTGCGGCTGAGGCAGAAAAATACATCGATCCCCAAAAAGAAGTAAACACGGCAGAAGAAGCGATTGCGGGGGCAAAAGACATCCTTGCAGAGCAGATTTCGGATGAAGCAGATTATCGCATCCGTATCCGTGAGATGACTGTTAAAGAGGGGAAGATCGTCTCCGTGGCAAAGGATAAAGAGGCAGAGTCCGTCTATGAGATGTACTATGAATTTGAAGAGGGCATTGCAAAGCTGGCAGGACACCGCATCCTTGCGTTAAATCGCGGAGAGAGCGAAAAAATCCTGACTGTAAAAGTGCAGGCACCGGAAGATCGTATCCTTACTTATCTCGAACGGAAAGTGATAAAAAAAGACAATCCTATTACATCTGTGGTATTAAAAGAAGTAGTTGCAGACAGTTATGCGAGGCTTATCGCGCCGGCCATTGAGCGTGAGATCAGAAGCAGCTTGACCGAACGGGCGGAGGACGGTGCGATCCGGGTGTTTGGAAAGAATTTAGAGCAGCTCTTGATGCAGCCGCCGATCGCAAATCAGGTTGTACTTGGATGGGACCCGGCATTTCGTACCGGCTGTAAGCTTGCCGTGGTGGACGCGACGGGAAAAGTGTTAGATACGACGGTTATTTATCCGACAGCACCGCAGAACAAAGTGGCAGAGGCAAAAGCGGTTTTAAAGAAACTGATAGAAAAATACCATATTACGCTGATCTCGCTCGGAAATGGAACTGCATCGAGAGAGTCCGAGCAGATCATTGTAGAATTGTTAAAAGAAATTCCGCAAAACGTGCAATACATCATTGTAAATGAGGCAGGAGCGTCAGTTTATTCGGCCAGCAAGCTTGCCACGGAAGAATTTCCGAATTTTGATGTGGGACAGCGGAGCGCGGCGTCTATGGCGCGCAGATTACAGGATCCGCTTGCGGAGTTAGTAAAGATCGATCCGAAATCTATCGGTGTCGGTCAGTATCAGCATGATATGAACCAGAAAAAATTGAGCGAAGCGCTCGGCGGCGTGGTCGAAGACTGTGTAAACAAAGTCGGCGTGGATTTAAATACGGCTTCCGTGTCTCTGCTTTCCTATATTTCCGGGATCAGCAAGACGATCGCGAAAAATATCGTTGCCTATCGTGAGGAGAACGGCCGTTTTGCAGCGCGCAGAGAATTGCTTAAAGTAGCAAAACTGGGACCGAAAGCGTATGAACAGTGTGCGGGATTTTTGCGTATCGCAGACGGAAAGAATCCGCTTGATGCGACCGGCGTTCATCCGGAGTCCTATGAAGCGGCAAAGAAACTGCTTGAAAAGCTTGGATTTTCCATCGAAGATGTAAAGAACCGGAAGCTTTCCGGTATCGGTAAAAAAATATCCGATTATGGGAAACTGGCGGACGAGCTTGGCGTAGGAAGACTGACCCTGCAGGACATCGTAAAAGAACTCGAGAAGCCGGCTCGTGATCCGAGAGAAGACATGCCAAAACCGATCCTGCGCAGTGATGTATTGGAGATGAAGGATTTAAAACCGGGCATGGTATTGAAGGGAACTGTGCGTAACGTCATTGACTTCGGAGCGTTTGTGGATATCGGGGTACATCAGGACGGATTGGTTCATATTTCTCAGATATGCGACCGCTATATCAAACATCCGCTGGAAGCAGTGAGTGTTGGAGACATCGTAGATGTTCAGGTTATGAGCGTGGATCTTAAGAAAAACAGGATTCAGCTTACCATGAAATTTCAAAAATAAAGAGCGGTGAGAGAAAATGAAACTGTTATATGACTAGATGGGACAAAAAATACGAAAAAAGAAAAGGAGCAATTTGTAATTATGCGTACAAGACAAACTAATATTCGTTACATGACAGTGACGGCAATGCTTTCGGCGGTGGCTTTCGCCCTGATGTTTTTGGATTTCAGCATTCCGTTTTTGGTGCCGTCATTCATAAAGATGGATCTTTCTGAACTTCCGGCACTGATCGGAGCATTTGCGATGGGACCGTGGTACGGCGTGCTCATCTGTCTGATCAAAAATCTGATCCATCTGCTCATAACGACGACAGGAGGAGTGGGAGAACTTTCCAACTTTATTTTGGGAGCAGTGTTTGTGCTTCCGGCGGGACTGCTTTATCAGAGAAAAAAGACCAAAAAGAATGCGATCATCGGTTCCTTTCTGGGAGCGGCATTTATGGCAGTGCTTAGTGTGGCATCCAATTATTTCATTGTGTATCCGGTGTATACGGCATTCCTGCCGATGGACACGATTTTGGCTCTGTATCAGGAAATCCTGCCGAGTGCAGATACACTGCTGAAATGTCTGGTGATCTTTAATATGCCGTTCACTTTTGTTAAGGGTATGTTTAGTGGCATCATCACGCTTGCAGTGTACAAACATATCTCGCCGATCATCAAAGGTGTGTCTAATAAATAAAAAAAGAATTTTCATACTGGAACCCCGTGTGGGGTTCCTTTTTTTGAAAAAATAAAAAAATCAATAAAAGAGTCAGTAATATTTGCAAACTGTAATTGCAGGCACGGCAGCAAAGTAATATAATAAAGTTATAACTACATAAAGGAGGAAGAGATATGGGGAAAAGCAGAAATGGAGGGGAAAAGCAAAAAGGAAGGATAGCGGATGAGATCCGTGGGAGAATCGGAAAAAGTGTGCTGATGGTCTATATTATAATGGAAATACTTATCATTGTAATGGTCGGGCAGACGATTTATTATTCCAACAAAACAGAACTGCTTCTGGAATCAGAGGCGGCGGCAAACCAGTTGACCGGTTTTTTTGAACAGTATGAGAAAGAAGTGGAGACGCTGGCGGTCAATCCGCAGGTACAGGCTGTTATGACAGAGACAAAGGCCGGAGATGATATAAAGAAGGCTGCCGACATGGGGGATGTCTATGAGTATCTGGTATCGGTCGCCGGAGAGGATCAGGAGAATTTAATGGCGATATGGATCGCGGATCTGGATGCAAGTGTGATCACACAGTCAGACGGTTTTACCTCGGAAGACGGATGGGATATTACACAGCGCGCATGGTATACCTGTATTGAGACAGGCAGGATCGTACTGACAGAGCCGTATGTTGATTCGAGTACAGGAAAGCTGATCTTAAGCGCGGCAGCACCGGTCTACGGTGAAGACGGAACAGTGCTTGGAGCGGCAGGACTTGATATTTCGCTGGATCATGTATCGGAGATACTGAGTACCTATACAATTGGAGATGCAGGGTATGTATGGCTTGTGTCCGAAAACGGAACCCTGATCTATCATCCGCAGGCGGATATGATACAAAAAAACATTGCGGATATAGATGTGTCTGACAATGTAAAAACTGCGATCACAAACCGGACATCTGAATTTTTAAAATACAAAGGTCTGGGAACGACAAAGTATGGAAGCGTTGAGATTGCAGGAGAGACCGGTTATATTGTAGTCAGCAATATGCCGTTTTTGGAGTTTTATCAGATGCTTATCATCATGATCGTGGCATTCGCAGTGATATTTGCAGTCAGCGTTATCTCGATCCTTCGGAACATTGCAAAGAGTGCGGCGGCACTGACAAAACCGATCGAGGAGCTCAATGCCACGGCACAACTGCTTGCAGAGGGCAATCTGAATGTTACGGTAGATGTAAAAGCGGACAATGAGATCGGAGAGCTGGGCAGGTCTATACAAAAGACGGTGAGCCGCTTGAAGGAATATATTTCATATCTGAACGAGGCATCCAAAGCACTGGATCAGATTGCGCAGGGCAAGCTTGAGATACAGCTTGAACAGGAATATATTGGGGAATTTCAGCAGTTGAAAAAAGCAATGCTTCATATTTCGGATGCTATGAATGAAGTTATGCACAATATCAATAACAGTTCACAGATGGTATCATCCGGTGCGGGTGATCTGGCGAAGGCGGCACAGGAACTGGCGGGCGGCAGCAGTACACAGGCAGCGGCAGTAGAAGAACTTGTGGCGACAGCTACCTCTGTAACAGAGCAGGTAGAAGAGAGCAAGGATGATGCGATACATTCCGCAGAAGAGACGAAAACCGTGACGGTTATGATGGAACAGAGTCAGGACAAGATGCAGGAAATGATGACAGCAGTCGGAAAAATGCATCAGACATCGGAAGAAGTGGTGGGAATCATTGCCACGATTGAAGAAATTGCGGATCAGACGAATTTGTTGTCACTTAATGCGTCCATAGAAGCAGCGCGCGCCGGAGAAGCGGGAAAAGGTTTTGCGGTTGTGGCGGATGAGATCGGCAAACTGGCACTGGAAAGCTCAAAGGCGGCAAATATGACCAGAGAGCTGATCGGAGTTTCCATGAATGAAATTAATAAGGGAAGCGATATAGCGGCAGATGTGATGGATTCCTTAAAAATGGCTGTGGAAGCAGTGGACCGGGTCAATGAGATGATACAGAAGACTGCGGAAAATGCGGCAGATCAGGCACAGAGCATGGAACAGATCAAGACGGGCATTGAAGAAATCTCCCAGACTGTTCAGGATAACTCTGCGATAGCAGAAGAAAGCTCTGCGACATCGCAGGAACTGGCGTCACAGGCGGCATTGTTAAATGAAATGGTTCAACAATTTGAGTTAAAAGAGATGGGCAAAGCGTGAGAATGCGCATGCTAATGGCGGTGGCAGAGAAAATTAAATCCTGCCATCGCTTTTTAGTTGGAATTGTCATTTTATTCAAACAATGCTATACTTTTAAGAAAATAAAAAAGACAGGATGAAAGCATGGTTTATGAGACATATTCTGCGGAAGAGACATCCGCATTGGGAGAAAAGATAGGAAAAGAAGCAAGACCGGGAGATGTCTGTACACTGATGGGAGACCTCGGTGTCGGAAAGACCGTACTGACTCAGGGCATTGCAAAAGGACTGGGGATTACAGAGGCAATCTCAAGTCCGACATTTACGATCGTACAGGTTTATGAAGAGGGGCGGCTGCCCTTTTATCACTTTGATGTATACCGGATCGGAGACATTGAGGAGATGGATGAGATCGGATATGAGGATTATTTCTACGGACAGGGGCTTACCATGATAGAGTGGGCGAATCTGATCGAAGAGATTCTGCCGCCGGTGCGTAAGGAGATTACGATCGAAAAAGATTTGGAAAAAGGTTTTGATTACCGGAAGATCACCATAGAGGAGGTGGGAGCATGAAAATACTTGGAATAGACAGCTCCGGACTGGCTGCGAGCGTGGCAGTCATAGAAGATGACAATCTGCTTGGAGAATTTACGATGAACTATCAAAAGACGCATTCCCAGACGCTGCTTCCGATGTTGGACGAGCTTGCCAAAATGATAGAACTGGATTTAAATACATTGGATGCGATCGCGGTTTCAGGCGGACCAGGCTCCTTTACAGGACTTCGCATTGGCTCTGCCACGGCAAAAGGACTTGGACTTGCGCTTGAAAAACCGCTCATTCACATTCCGACGGTAGACGCGCTTGCGTACAATCTCTGCGGACATCAGGATATGGTATGTCCGCTTATGGATGCGCGGAGAAAACAAACCTATACCGGACTCTATGCTTTTCATGGAAATGAGATGCAGACCTTGCTTGCACAGTGTGCGGTAGGGATTGATGAGATCGTGGAAAAGATCAATGAAAAAGATCGTGCAGCCGTATTTTTGGGCGACGGAGTGCCGGTATTTGAAGCATATATCAAAGAGCATGTGACAGTGCCTTATACCTTTGCTCCGGCACATATCAACAAGCAGCGCGCGGCAGCAGTCGCGGCACTCGGCGCAGTCTATTACAAAGAGGGAAAGAGTGAAGCAGCAGCGGAACACCGTCCGGATTATCTGCGTCTGTCACAGGCGGAGCGTGAACGTATGGAAAGAGAGAATGCGAAGCATGCTTGAGATAACAGAGATGAAAGAAGAAGATCTTGATGCTGTTTCTGCAATAGAGGCGGAAGTGTTTTCTGCACCGTGGAGCCGAAAAGGGTTTGCGGATACGCTCGCTATGGATAACGTGATATTTCTTGTGGCGCATGAGGAAGAAAAAGTAAAAGGCTACTGCGGCGTATATCAGGCGGCGGACGAAGGCGAGATCACCAATGTGGCGGTGGCACCAGGGTATCGGAAGAACCGGATTGCGAGCAGGCTGCTGGAGGAACTTTTAAAAAAAGCAGGAGAGCGGGGGACGTGTCATTTCGTGCTGGAAGTGCGCTGCTCAAATGAGGCGGCGATCCATCTATATAAAAAATATGGCTTTTCGATACAGGGCAGACGAAAGGGATTTTATGAGCAGCCCAAAGAGGATGCCTATATCATGACGCTTGCGAAGGCATAGTCCTGCAAAAAAATAATAGAATGAGGAAAAAAGATGCTAGATGTTTGTTTGTTGGGAACCGGGGGAATGATGCCATTGCCGAATCGATGGCTGACTTCTCTTATGGTCAGATACAATGGAAGCAGTCTGATGATCGACTGCGGAGAAGGAACACAGATTGCGGTAAAAGAAAAAGGCTGGAGTTTTAAGCCGGTGGATACGATCTGCTTTACCCATTACCATGCGGATCATATCAGTGGACTGCCTGGAATACTGCTTACTATGGGAAATGCGGAACGGACGGAACCGCTTACTTTGATCGGACCGAGGGGACTGGAGCGGGTGGTTGGTGCGCTTCGTATGATCGCACCGGAACTGCCGTTTGAGATCCGTTATATAGAGCTGACAGAGCCGAGACAGACCATAGAGATTAATGGATATGTGCTTCATGCGTTTCGGGTAAATCATAGCATAACGTGCTATGGATATTCCATAGAGATTAAGAGAACCGGAAAATTCAGCGTAGAAGCGGCACATGAAAAAGAAATTCCGCAGAAATACTGGAACCGTCTGCAAAAAGGTGAGACACTTTCTGAGGACGGCAGGATTTATACGCCGGATATGGTGCTCGGACCGCCGCGGAAAGGCATAAAAGTGACTTATTGTACAGATACCAGACCAACCGCGTCCATTGTGGAACATGCAAAAGGTTCCGATCTGTTTATCTGTGAAGGCATGTATGCGGAAAAAGAAAAGATCACAAAGGCAAAGCAGTATAAGCATATGACGTTTTACGAGGCGGCGCAGCTTGCAAAAGAGGCAGAAGTTGAGGAAATGTGGCTGACACATTACAGTCCGTCGCTGGTGCGTCCGGAAGAATATAAAAAAGAAGTGCAGAAAGTGTTTGCCAATACTGTTCTTGGAAAAGATGGAAAGACAGTGGAACTCGATTTTAAGGAGGAATGAACATGAAAAAACAGGTGCGTGTTACGATCGTTGGACTGATCTGTGTGATGCTTGTGGTTGGATATTACTATCATCTGTCTCATCGGAATGTCAAAACAGCGGAAGATACCACAGAACTGACTGCGATCACAAAGATTACAACAAAAAATCTGGACAAGTCTTATCCGCAGACACCTCGGGAAGTCATCAAATTGTATAATGATATTTTAAAATGCTATTATAACGAAGACTGCACGGAGGATGAGATTCGGGCGCTTGGTGCGCAGGCGAGAAAGCTGATGGATGAGGAACTGCTTCAAAATAATCCGGAAAATCAGTATTATACTGCACTTTTGGCAGACATCCAGAATTACAAAAATGACGGAAAAAAAATAAATACCACAGATGTGTGTGACAGCGATGAAATCGTAAAAAAGACGATAAACGGTGCGGAGTGCGCCTATGTCACGGCTTCTTATTTCATAAAAGGGAAAGATGGGTATACAAAAACATACCAGCAGTATGTACTGCGGCAGGATGAAGACGGACAATGGAAGATCCTTGCGTATGAAGTGGTAAAAGGAAATGGAGACAATACAGATAATGAATAAAGAAAAAGAGATCAAAGTGCTCGGCATTGAAAGCTCCTGTGATGAGACGGCGGCAGCAGTCGTGGTGAACGGCAGAGATGTGCGTTCCAATATTATCTCATCCCAGATCGCGCTGCATACCCTGTATGGCGGTGTAGTTCCTGAAATCGCGTCAAGAAAGCATATTGAGAAAATAAATCAGGTCATCGAAGAAGCATTAAAAGAAGCAGAGATGACATTGAATGATATGGATGCCATCGCCGTGACTTATGGTCCCGGTCTGGTTGGAGCGCTGCTCGTGGGTGTTGCAGAGGCAAAAGCGATCAGCTATGCAAAAAATATTCCATTGGTGGGTGTACATCATATCGAAGGACATATCAGCGCAAACTACATTGAAAACAAAGAGTTAGAACCGCCATTTTTGTGCCTTGTGGTGTCCGGTGGCCATACGCATCTGGTAAAAGTGCAGGATTACGGCAAATACGAAATACTTGGGCGTACCAGAGATGATGCGGCAGGAGAAGCATTTGACAAAGTGGCGAGAGCGATCGGACTCGGCTATCCGGGCGGACCAAAGATTGAAAAGATCGCGCATGAGGGAAATCCTCATGCGATCGAGTTCCCCCGCGCAAAAATTGCGGATGATCCCTACGATTTCAGCTTCAGCGGGCTGAAATCTGCCGTACTCAATTATCTGAATGGCTGCAAGATGAAAGACATAGAAATCATACCGGCAGACGTGGCGGCTTCTTTCCAACAGGCAGTGGCAGACACGCTCATTGAACATGCAGTACGTGCGATCGATGAGTTTAAGATGGACAAGTTTGCGATCGCGGGCGGTGTTGCGTCTAATGCGACATTGCGGGAAGGGATACGGAGCGCATGTGAGAAAAAAGGCGTGGCATTTTATCATCCTTCTCCAATCCTTTGTACAGATAACGCAGCAATGATCGGGGCGGCAGGCTATTATGAATATCTGGCTGGAACCAGATCCGGTCTTGATCTCAACGCAGTTCCGAATCTGAAACTGGGTGAACGCTGATGAAAAAAGAAAAAGTAGTGGCGGTCGTACTTGCGGCAGGAAGCGGAAAACGTATGCAAAGCAGTACGGCGAAACAATATATGCTCCTTTGCGGGAAACCGTTGATCTGTTATGCATTAGAAGCATTTGAACGTAGTGCCGTGGATGAGGTGATACTGGTTACGGGTGCGGATGAAATCGCTTACTGCAAGAATAATATTGTAGAAAAATATAGTTATCAGAAAGTAACGCAGATCGTGGCGGGCGGAAAAGAACGTTATCATTCTGTGTATCATGGGCTGCAGGCGGTCAGAGAGGCAGATTATGTGCTGATCCATGATGGAGCAAGACCTTTTTTGACGGATGACATCATCTGCCGTACCGTAGATACGGTTAAAAGAGAGCACGCATGTGTTGTGGGAATGCCGGTAAAAGATACCATAAAAATTGCCTCGGCAGATGCCTATGCGTCCGTTACACCGGATCGCAGAAAGGTATGGATGATACAGACACCGCAGGCGTTTTCCTACAAGCTGATCCTTGATGCTTATGAAAAGATTATTGCAGAGGGAGACGATTCTGTGACGGATGATGCGATGGTCTTAGAGCGCGCTTTACATATGCCGGTAAAACTAATAGAGGGCAGTTATCACAACATAAAGATCACAACGCCGGAGGATATGAAGATTGCGGAAATGTTCTTAAAAGAATATTTTTGACCAAAATTTGAAAAAAATGAAAAAATTATATTGACAGCAAGTCCAAGAGATGATAAAATTATTTTTGCGCTGATTTGAGAAGCGGTGATGAGATAATGCATCGTGGCAGCCGCAAACAAAGTTCTGACAAAGTTAGAATACTGTTGGAGAGATATCGAAGTGGTCATAACGAGGCGGTCTTGAAAACCGTTTGTCCGCAAGGGCGCGTGGGTTCGAATCCCACTCTCTCCGTTTATCCGATAGGATAAATGCTAAAAATGAATATATTTATATTCGACTGGAGAAGTACCCAAGCTGGCCGAAGGGACACCCCTGGAAAGGGTGCAGGTCGTTAACAGCGGCGCGAGGGTTCAAATCCCTCCTTCTCCGTTCATCTTCATGTAACTTTTGCGGATTTTTGCCGATTAAAGATAAAAAAACAAAAAAGTTGAAAAAATATGTTGACAAAACATATACGACATGATAAGATGTATATCGCTCCGTAAGCGATGGAGCGGCAAAATAAAAAAGTTAAAAAGTTCTTGACACAGCGAAAACATTTTGGTAAAATGAGTAAGCTGTCAAAAAGACAAGCGACAGGACATTGAAAACTGAACAGTGAAATAACCTTGAAAGATTCGTAAGAGAATA
>CAYMCM010000007.1:0-51721 GCA_964388945.1 uncultured Roseburia sp. | reverse complement strand
TTTATCATAGAAGACCTTCTATATCATTATTTACAGAAAAAGTTTCACACACTCTATATACCAGCCTCCATTATTTTTCTAGACACCCCTTATTGTTAATCGCTTACTTAAATTCCTCCTTCACTATATGTCTAATGTTACTTTATCTTTATCTCCTTTATATATAACAACATCAACTTCTCCATGTATTTTATCTCCATACAATTGAAATAACGATGTTATTACTCTCAGTGAATCATTATGTGACAATCCTGCTCTCGAAAGGTTTGTTCCCATCAATGGAATTACCAATCTATGCCCTTGACCATGTTGATCGTAAAAATTAAGAAGTGATTTTATGCACATTTCTAAATCATCGACAGAAGTATGAGCGATATTATCTTTATCATATTCCGAAATTGCAAGTAACAAAAAGGTACTATTGTTATTGCCCCTAATCATTGCCACTGTACCTAACTCATATACTTCTCTTTTCCCACGTTCCTTATCTTCGTCAGCAATAATACTTTTGGGCACTAAATTTTGCATTTCCAAGCAATTATGTATCTTGCTGTCTATTTCTTCTATAGTAAATCCCATATTAACCATTGTTTTTATCCATCTTCCATGTAGCGAATTAGGTGATACCAATGGCTTTGAACATGTTGATATATCTTCATCTACAATAGTGTCAAAACATGAATTAACTGGAATTACAAATAACTTTTCTTCCTTGTTCCTTTTGTCAAACCCATCTTTCATAATATCGGAATAACATACTTTAATTTTCCCAGATGGACTTTCCCAAATTGTCTTTGTTCTCTTAAAAATACACGTCCATAGGATTGCAAGTATGAGTGCAAGCACACATAATAATATTATTATCACACATTTATATTGTGTTGACGTAATGCGTATATCATCCCAAGTCCAAAACAAAAAGAAAAGCGATAATATACTTGCAAATGTGCCAATACACTTCATCCACGTTTTACCTATGAACTCCAAATTTTGTTTTATCACATTTACTTTGTTCATAATATAACTTTTGTACTCTCCTTATACTATTCTATTTGTTCATTTATCTCCTCAATCCACCCACTATCATCACTCTCAAACAGCTTTATAAACTTTCCAAAATTACTGCTACCAGTAATAGAATCATCCGAATCCAGTTTTCTCACTCGTTGACTCATATCTTTGTAATTCTCCGCAGTAACACGTTCCATAACCTCATGAATCTGGTCGGCTCTTCCTTTGTAATTCTCTACTCCGGTATATTCCTTTATCAAAGGAGCATTCACTGGTTTTGCTGGAGATTTCAGATTTTCATCGGTCCAGTGCTTAGATATAATCTGCATCGTACAAGGATTACCAAACATAATCACTTCATCTGCTGCATTATCCACACCATGAAACTCATTAATCTTACGTTTAATGTCTTCATACTGCTCATGTGGTTTCTTTTCCGTATCACAGAATACAAGCACAATTTCGTCTGCTCCATTTTGATATCGGTTCTGATACCTAGCTGGGATATTTCCATTTCCACCAGCATTGACCAATGAAATATCATATTGCTCATTCCATACTTTTAAATTTTTTAATCGATTTAGATATTCATATTCTTCATTACCTTCACAGATAATACAGATTTTATGGTTATCAAAAAACTTAGGGAGCTTATTCGGCATCGGCATCATCCCCCTTTACGCCACTTTTAATGCTAAGCAAGGAGTTAATCAATTCTGGATCTGGTAAAGCGCCAAGGGCACCTTTCCTATATTTTTCCATAACATCTGTCGTATCTCGTACTCCCTGCTGTGCTGTAAAATCAGCAAGTGAATATACATACACACCTTCTTCATCCTTATGAACAAACCAAATCTGCTCCTTCCGGAACATTCTCTTGCAATCCATAAGATTTATATCATGTACTGTAAATATCATCTGTGCACTTGTATTCAATTCATTATTAAACATAGCAACAATCGCCCTAGTAAGCTTAAAATGAATACTGCTATCCAACTCATCCACGACTAAAATCCGGCCTTGTTCAAGTGCTTCAATTACATAGCTGGCAATGGCTGCAATCTTCTTTGTTCCTGTGGAGTCAAACATCATACTTGGTACATGGACTCCCTTATATGTGGATACCAATCTGATTTGATCCATAATATTTTCCGGAATATCAAGCACTTTCTCATCTGGCTTTTCATCACCTTCACCAGTTTTCAGCTGTATTTTATCCATATCCACATATTCAAAATTATCCATATATAAATCAGCATTTTTTATGAACTCAACAACCTTTTGCTGCAACTGATTCTTATTCTTCATGAGTTCAATCGTGTGCTGCATAGGTATGTTATTCATATTGATGATATCAATTTTTTCTGCAAATCCAACAAGAATCTGCTTCATCTCATTGATATGTTCAAATTTACTTGTATCTACCACATAGCACAACAAATTATTCTTCGATACAACTGAAATCATAGTCTGAACAGATTCATCAATACACTCATATATTTCACTAACAGTATCCTTTTTCAACCAGCAAACTTCCTTTTCGTTGTTGTACTGATCTTTAAATATCTCCGAAAATGACTCATATATATATTCTTCTTTTTCTGCATCATACTTAAAATCATAAGAAAACTTTCTTCCAGATGCCATAAATGTAACACCTAACTCGCATACATCACTATCAGTAAAAATATTCGGCATCAATCCATTCTTCTTATTTAAAAGTACATTTCTTATTGCCCTAATACACTTGATTAGACATGTTTTCCCGGCATTGTTTGGTCCATATATTCCTATCGTTTTAAGAACATTAAAATTATTCTCTTTGTGAACATTTGCTCCAAATTTTTTATTTCGCATATCTGCTTTCATTGAAAATGTAATACCATCCTCAAATGCATAACAGTTTTTTGCTCTTACTTCTATAATCATGGCTCATTCCTCCAAGTCACTTTTCTTCTTTACTTATCATTATTATACCATTAATTATTTTTTATGCAACTTTTTCTCACAAAAAATATAATTTAGAGATTGATTAAATTTAACGCAGCAAAAAGGACAGCCTCTCAGCTGCCCTCTTCTCACACTAACACCACCTCTTTCACCACAATCTCCTCCGCACAAGCAATAATATTATTCATCTTCCCCACCCAAAGCATCTGATTCTCGGCTTTCAACTTCTCCGTCACACCTTGCTTTGCCTTCATCTGTTCCACAAGGAAGATAACAAAGCATTGCAATGCTACCGCAAAATAAATCTACAAACAGACTACACCCCGATTGTTTGAAAATCTCCACAACTTCTTTTCCTATTCTCGGTGGCTTTTTCCCTACATATGAAAATAAGGTTTTTATTTTTTCCTTATCCTCACTTAGCAGACATTCACAGATTGCTAGACGGATAGCCTCTGATTGATTGTCTGTATTATATTTCGCTTTCAGTAAAGCCAACTCTCTTTCTTCCATTCTTAAAGTGACTTTCTCCTTAGCCAAATCCACTCCTCCTTTATGGATGGAGTATCTTGCATAGAAAAACCGCAACAAGAACGAAAAAACAAAACAGGCTCTTTTCTCTGACCTTCTCGGCAGTTTTATTCTATACAGGATTTTGAATGGATACACTGTCACCAGATGTTCAAAAGAAAGTAAGTTGATATGAGGTTTTAAAAAAAGAATTAAAGATTTTTTAGAAGTAATTGTGTAGAATTTGGGCATAGAAAAAGCCAGTAGATTTTTTACGTCTACTGGCTAAGTAACTTTACATTTTCGCAATATGTTTGATTGGGTTTTCTCCAACTAATCAGCCTTTTTTATTTTCTTAGAAAATTTACTACCTACTTAGCCGATATTACTCCAATGCCTCTTTTGCATACAAAATATCTTGTTCTAAATTCAAATCTGGATACTTGATAGCTATTTTTTCTATACACTTAATAAATCTAGGACTTTGTAATTGTTCTGAAATATCTTCAAATATTTCACTTATCCAATCTATGTTTTCTTTACAACAACTATTTAAATACGCTATAGTACTTTCCTCATTCTGGATAAAAATTTGTGTTAATTCATTCCATTTCTCCAAAACACGTGGATCATCTGGATGCATTTTTTTTCTTTCTTCTATAATTTTATCAATTTCGTTATTATCTATCATATGATTCTCCTTTACATACATGCTATGGTTGCCTAGAGTTGTCTGGTATAATCGTGCCTATTTTTCCATTATTTTTAATAATTCCTACTCGCACACCATTATACTCACCAAAAACCCATGTCCCATCTGGGACATTTACATTTTCTGGAATATTTGCAACATATTCACCAGCATTTTTGATATCTATTTCTGTCCAACTTTCTGGAAACCATGCTTGACCTGTTCCAGTCCTCTTAAACTTATTTTTATGACTTGGAATATTCCCAACTCTTACACCATTATCATATACCTTAACAATATTATATTCTATGTTGTTTTGATTTAAGAAATCGATATTAGCTTGCCCATGTCCTCCATTAATCATTCTTCCATTACTATTAAATTCTCCTAATACTGAGTGTTGAAGCCTGTCCTGTGAAACAGTATTAGAATATTTACCACTCTCAGGGTAAGACCTCTCCTATTTCGCTTTTCTTATTCAAACGCGAAAATATTATTGAAACTCCGCAGATAACACCTCCACTCCAAAAAGCAGATAACGTTCCGTTTCTGCGGATGGATAATGTTTTAAAAGAATCGGGCATTCATCTAACATCTTCTGTTTCATTTTCAGATCCCTGCATTCGGCGGCTTTTCCTGTAATCCTGAGCCATTCCCTTGTTCCTTCTTTTTTCGCCAATATCTGAATATTTCCGTTTTCTCTTAACTGCTTGTGCACCTGATTTCCATCATGCGTAGCAATGTATAATTTCCCTTCGCATTCCATGACTGCTCCAAACGGTCTTCCTGCCGGAAAATCTCCATTGATCGTCAATACATAAAAACAACCGCATTCCTTTAAAAATTCGTATTCTTTACTCATCTTATTTTTCTCCTTGTACTATAAAATAGCAATATCTATTCCTTCGTTTCAGCTCCCTGCACGCCGTTCGCCTTGGCGTCCTCGACCTCATTTTTCGTCTGATCCGCCATATTATCCGTCTGGATCGCCGTCATGATCTTATTGACATCCTCCGGCGAGAACAGATCTAAGATCTTGGCAAGATCCCCGATATTCTCCCTGTTAAAATAAAAGCAGTAACCATTCGAGAGTACACCTGCATTGATCACATCTCCGCTGTTCATATTGCCGAGACACATCTGCATTTTTTCTTGATCAAAATTCAGCGTGACACCGTTATAGGTCACAGTTCCGCCATTTTCCTCTGCAATCTCCGTGAGCCGTCCCAAAGATCTGCACTCAGAAAGTGCCTCATCCCGCTTCATTTCCTGATAACGCACCGGATCTTCCTTTTTCATCTGCGCAAGCGTTTCCTGATATTCCTGCGCCAGTGCAAATTTTTCCTCAAAAGACTGCATGTCACTGCACGCCGTATAAGTATCACGTTTTCCCTCTGAGCGCACTGCCTGATCCAGCTTTACATTCACACGGGATACTGCATCCACCGGTGCATATGCACCGCTTATTTTTTCTACTCTCATAACTCTGCCTCCTTTTTCCTCGTCGCCATTGCAGATACGGGATTATCCTATGCAAATCCCTCTCTGATCAGCGGTCGTCAAATGGGTGCTCATGCAAGCATGCACCCATTTTCCTCGTCGCCATTGCAAAAAGGGAACACCGGCATCTGCCTTTCGTGTTCCCTCCCTGGATCGTTCGTTCTATTCTCTTATATATTTAATATCGGTATATTTTTCCAAAACTAAACCTATAATCCGTCTTTTTTCTATTTTTTATGATTATGTTTTACACAAACGGATTATAAAATCTGCTGCCATCATGATAGGTGATGATAAGAGCCGCAGCCATAAACAAAAGCACGACTGTCAGCGTAATATAATCGTTCCGTTTCAACTTTCTGCCCATGTACCAGGTGCGCTTTTTGTATTTTCCGAAACCACGCAGTTCCATCGCATTGCTGACCGTGTCGATCCGTTCCACGCTCGTGAAAATAAGCGGAAAGATGATCGCCGCCACACTCTTTATACGCTGCATGAGTTTTGCCTTGCCGGACATCTCAATGCCGCGCGCCTCCTGCGCATTTTTAATCTTGTGAAAATCATCCTGCACATCCGGAATATAACGCAGTGCGATCGCAACCGCATATCCAATGTTATAGCTGATCCCGATGCGGTTTAAAGATGCCGCAAATTCCGATGGATTGGTCGTCACCACAAAGATAAAGACCGCCGGAATGATCGTGAAATATTTTAATACAATATTAAGCTCATAAAAAAGCTGCTCTGCCGTAAGGGAATAATTCCCCCAAAGCTGCACGAGCACATGCTTTGTTCCATAGATCTTCACGCCCTGATCCGGTGCAAACAGATAGATTGCGAGCACATTTATGACCAGAAAAAACAGGATGACCTTAAAGATCGATCCGACCTGTTTCCACTCCGTCTTAGATACTTTAAACAAAATAAGGCTGAGCACGAGCATGACCACAAGCACTCTCGTATCATAAGTCAGCATACTGGTGATCGACCATGCAAGGAAATAGACCAGTTTTGTCACTCCACAGAGTTCATCCATCCAGGTATCTTTTTTCTCATAAATCAGAAGCTTTGCCATTACCGCACCGTCCTTTCATAACTGATAAAACGTTCTACGAACTGAGACGGCGAAGGAATGTCACATTTTACTGCCATATCATATAATGATGTCTGCTTTAAATATGCTTTCTCTGTGATCATTTCATTCGTTAATATATTCGCCGGCGTATCATCGGAAATCAGTTTTCCGTCTGCAACAACGAGCGCACGGCTGGTATATTCGAGCATCAGATGCATATCATGTGTGATCATGATGATCGTTGTACCCTGCTCTTCATTGATACGTTTCAAAAATTCCATGATCTCCGTGTAATGACGGTAATCCTGTCCTGCCGTCGGCTCATCTAAGATTAAGATCTCCGGCTTCATGACCAGAATGGATGCGATCGTCACACGTTTTTTCTGTCCGAAGCTTAATGCAGAGATCGGCCAGTTGCGGAACGGATACAGTCCGCAGATCTTTAACGTCTCATAAACGCGCTCTTTGATCTCTTCCTCCGGTACTCCGCGCACAGCAAGTCCCAGCGCAACTTCCTCAAAGATCATTGCCTTTGAAATCATCTGATTCGGGTTTTGCATAACAATCCCGATCTTTTCGCCGCGTTCCTTGATCGACAAAGGTGAAATGTCTTCCCCATTTAACTCAATGCTTCCGCTGTCAGGATTTAAAAATCCGCAGATCAGTCCTGAAAGCGTCGTTTTTCCTGCTCCATTCTTTCCGACAATACTTAACATTTCTCCCCGGTTTACAGTAAAGCTGACATCCGAAAGTATCGGCTTACCCGGCTGATAAGAAAAATTTAAGTGATCCACTTTTAAGACCGGTTTCTCCATAATCTTTTTATCCGGCATCTTTACCGTCTCAAACCACTGTCTTATCTGTGCTTTATATGGCTCAAAATTCATCGTTTCCACATGGCTTGGATGATCTTCTTCTTTTATCCCGCATCCGGCATGTTTCAATGCTGTAATATAGAGCGGCTCCCGTATTCCCTGCTCTTTTAACGTATCCCCGCCCAAAAGCGCATCCGGTTTCATATCCGCAACGATCCTTCCGTCACCGATCACAACAATACGATCCACATCCTTATATAACGCATCTTCCAGCCGATGTTCGATAATGATTATCGTCTTATTCTTTTCCTTCTGGATCTTATCAATGAGTCCGATCGCTTTTTTTCCGGTTGCCGGATCGAGATTCGCTAACGGCTCGTCAAATAAAAGGATATCGACATCATCGATCATGACACCTGCCATGGAAACCCGCTGCTTCTGCCCGCCGGAAAGTTCAGACGGCGCATGGCTTAAAAGGTCTTTTACCTCCACAGTGTCCGCCACTTCATCTACGCGGCGAAACATCTCCTCCTGCTCCATCCTGTCATTTTCCAACACAAATGCAATATCCTCTGCCACTGTAAGTCCGATGAACTGACCGTCCGTATCCTGAAGCACCGTACCGACCATCTTCGAGAGTCCGAAAATACCCAATTTTTTCGGGTCTTTCCCTCTGATTTTCAGTGTTCCTGTGCCCTCTCCCGGATAGGAAAAAGGGATCAGCCCGTTGATACAATCCGCAAGCGTTGACTTGCCCGATCCGGAGGGTCCGACGATCAGCACCTTTTCTCCCGGATAGATCTTTAGATCAATATCAAAAAGTGTCGGATTTACCTGTGAGCGATATTTAAACGTAAACTTTTCAAATTCAATAATAGGTTCCATAACAAGTGTCTGTCCTTTGTACTTCTTTTTAATCTTCCTTATCAAGACTGGAGGACTTTGCTCCGATCTTTGTGTAACCAACCCCCAGCAGACTGCCAAGGATCGCAATGATAATGATATTTCCGATAAATGCGAAAATTCCCTGTACAAATACTTTGTTTGCCGGCTCCGCATAGATCAGTATGTCGAGTACCGGTGCAACTACGATCCATGCGATCGCATTTGCGATGACCTGTACCGCATTAAATAAACCGATATTCTTTCCGTGGAAACCACCTTCTCTGATCTGATATTTCTTTACAAACAGACCGATCAGGACTCCGAAAATGGCATCCGGAAATACCCAGCTCCACCATACTCCGCCGTAGAATAACGCGTCACCGAGAGCATGACCCAAAAGACCGATGATGCCGCCTACAACTGGCCCGAAAACCGCCGCTAAAAATGCGAGCACTGCCGCTCTTGGCTGTAATGAGGTATTCGGAATAAATCCGAGCGGAATCTGCACTTCTGTCAGTACGACAAAGAGTGCGGTTCCGATACCTGTCGCCACAACTTCTTTAATCCCAAACTTCTTCATAACGAATCCTCCTTTGTATATAATGCTTTATTTCAGCAATTTATTATTAAATATAATCGGGGGATTGTCAAGAACAATCCCCCCATTTCACTCTGTCATACCGTAAATTGCTTACAGTACCTTTGAAAGAAAATCACACAGTCTTGGATTTTTCGGATTTCCAAAAAATTCTTCCGGTGTATTTTCTTCTCTGATATTTCCTTCATTAATAAACATCACGCGCGTTGCCACTTCTCTGGCAAATCCCATCTCGTGTGTGACCACGACCATAGTCATACCATCTGCCGCAAGTTCCCGCATCAGTCCTAACACCTCACCGACCATTTCCGGATCAAGCGCTGATGTCGGCTCATCAAAGAGCATCACATCCGGATTCATCGCAAGTGACCGCGCGATCGCGATACGCTGTTTCTGACCTCCGGAGAGCATGGACGGATAGCTGTCCGCCTTTTCCGGCAATCCGACACGCTTTAAAAGCTCCATTGCTTTTTCATCCGCTTCTTCCTTCGTCATCAGCCCAAGCTTCACCGGTGCCAGCGTGATATTGTCTTTAATCGTATGGTTCGGAAACAGATTAAACTGCTGAAACACCATTCCGATCTTCTGTCTTACCTTGTTGATATCCACACTCTTGTCCGTCAGGTCGATCCCCTCAAAGAGGATCTGACCGGAAGTCGGCACCTCAAGCAGATTTAAAGACCGAAGAAACGTTGACTTTCCACAGCCGGACGGTCCGATGATCGCAACGACCTCGCCCTGACAGATATCCGTAGTGATCCCGTTTAAAACCGTGTGATCCCCGAATGTTTTTGTCAGATTTTTTACTTCGATCAGTTTTTTTCCCTTATCGTTCACTGTTTCTCAGTCTCCCTTCCAGCTTATGTACGCCCGCCGTCAGAATCATAACGATCACAAGATAGATCGCCGCACAGCCGAGAAGCGGCATCATCGGCTCATAAGTCTGGCTTCTTATGATATCCGCTCCTTTCGTCAGATCCATCATACCGATATAACCGCTGACGGAAGTTTCCTTAAGCAGCGTAATCAGCTCATTTGCCAGTGCCGGAAGCACGTTTTTAAACGCCTGCGGCAGAATGATCATCTGCATGGTCTGACGGTAATTGAGGCCAAGACTGCGTCCGGCTTCAAACTGTCCCTCGTCAATCGACATGATACCGGAGCGGACAATCTCTGCCACATATGCGGCAGAGTTTAATCCAAATGCGATGACCGCAACGAGGATCTTATTGTTGACCGCAACAAGAATAACATAATACATGATCATAACCTGCACAACGGTAGGCGTACCGCGCCACACTGTCAGATAGACCTTGCAGATAAAATTCGCCACATTCAGTCCGCCGTGTTTTTCATGGGTAGAACGTATGACTGCCACCAGAAATCCCAAAACAATTCCGATCAGCAGGGCAAACACTGTAATGATAATGGTGTTTCCAAGTCCCTTCAGCAGATACATGTACCTTGCATTTTCTATAAAATTCTGAGTAAATTTCTGTACAAACGTACTCACGTTCCATCCTCCTTTATATTTAATCCGCGCGGACGATGATCACCTGGCGTGCAGATGCATAGGTGTCCGTAAAATCAATGTTCTGTAAACGGTCTTCGGTCACTGTCATACCAGCCGCGCCGAAATCAGCCTTTCCACTGGAAACTGCTGTGATGATAGAATCAAATTCCATATCATCGATCTCAAGGTCATAACCTAATTTATCACAGATCGCTCTTGCCATATCTGCATCGATTCCGACGATCTTGTCTCCATCGTAATATTCATACGGCTCAAAGGCTGCATTGGTTCCCATTTTTAAGGTTCCTTTGGAATGATCTACATCGGCAGGAGATTCATATGGTGTTTTTCCTTTGGTATCATCACCGATATAATTGCTTACGATGGCATCCAGTGTACCGTCTGCTTTGAGTTCCTCGATTGCTCCGTTGAACGCCTCGGTAAGATCGGTTCTGTCCTTAGAGATACAGATTGCATATTCTTCATCTGCAAATGCGTCATCTAAGATCTTTAAATCACTGTTTTTCTCCACGAATGCCTTTGCCGGCTGTTCATCGATGATAACACAGTCTACCTTTCCCTGTTTCAACGCCTGAACCGCATCCGTTCCCTTATTGTAACGCTCGATCTTTGTTCCGGCATCATCACCTTCATAATCGGATGCATAAATATCTCCGGTCGTTCCAAGCTGAACACCGATCTTTTTTCCGTCCAGATCATCTACGGAATTGACCGTATTTTTCGGAACGGAATTTCCGCATCCAGCCATCGCTATTGTCATTGCAGCCGCAAGAGAAACTGCGGCAAGTCTTTTCATTTTCTTCATAATGAATCGCTCCTCTTTCTTGTTTTTCACGTACTTCGCTGCATAATTATGCAACATGCACTTATTATATCAGCTTTTCGACAAAAAACAAGTAGATTCGTTACAGTCCCTTTAAGACTTCCACCGCGTCCGCAAGCTCCGGATTTTCCACGCGGTAAAACTCTCCTGCATCTGCCGCCTCTGCCTTTTTCGGATCGATCGGCAATTTTCCGAGTACCGGAACACCAAGCTCCTTTGCTGCATCCTCAACATGGCTCTCTCCGAATATCTTGATCTCTTTGCCGCAGTCCGGACATTTTACAAAGCTGAAGTTTTCTACAATTCCGAGCACCGGAATGTGCATCATGGAAGCCATGTTGAATGCTTTTTTCACGATGAGCTGTACCAGTTCCTGCGGGGAAGTGACTGTAATGATCCCATCCACCGGAAGTGACTGGAATACTGTAAGCGGCACATCTCCGGTTCCAGGCGGCATATCCACGAACAGATAATCCAGATCGCCCCAGATCACATCCGTCCAGAACTGTTTTACTGCACCCGCAATAACCGGACCTCTCCATACGACCGGTGCTTCTTCATCTTCTACCAAAAGGTTGATGGACATGACTTTCACACCATTTGCCGCTTCGACCGGATTTACGCCCTGTTCCGTCCCCATTGCCGGGCCATGCACGCCAAGCATCTTCGGAATGGAAGGTCCTGTGATATCCGCATCCAGGATGCCGACCTTATAACCTGCTTTCTGCATGGCACACGCAAGTGATGCGGTCACGAAAGATTTTCCGACTCCGCCCTTTCCGCTCACGATACCAATTACTTTTTTAATGGAAGACTGTTTATTCATCTCCTCTTTAAAACTGTTCTTTTTGTTAGAAGAACATCCCTCACAACTCTCTTTACTGCATCCCTGCGCACTGCTGCAGGTGGAACGATTATTCTCTGCCATTTTTCTTTCTCCTTATCTCTTTTTCTTTGCGAAAAACGCTTTTTTATTTATTCTTACCATTTTTCTGCGCTTCGATCTTTGCCGCAAGCTCTTCTAAATATTCCCAGCGTTCCAGCTTTTCTTCGAGTGCCGCATTGACCTTGGTCTTTTCATTCGTCAGTTCATTTAACCGCACAAAATCAGTCGCACACTGCACGATCTTTGCATCAATCGCCTCCATCTGCTCTTCAAGCGCCGCAATGTCCGCTTCGATCGTTTCATATTCGCGCTGTTCTTTATAAGAAAATTTAAGCTTCGGTGCATGTGTGCGGGTATCCTTCGCCGTCTTTTTTTCGCTTTTCGCCGCATCACCCAAATCTGCCCGTCCAGATACTTTCCCGGATGCCTCCATCTGCTTTTGCTCTTCTTTGTCCCGCTTCCGATTCACATAATCTGTATATCCACCCTCGTACTGACACAGCACGCCATTTTCCTCAAATGCGAATATCCGCCTTACCACACGGTCTAAGAAATAGCGGTCATGCGATACCGTGATCACGATTCCTTCATAGCTGTCCAGATAATCTTCAAGTATGGAAAGCGTCACAATGTCAAGGTCGTTGGTCGGCTCATCTAAGATCAGCACATTCGGCGCTTCCATCAGCACCCGAAGCAGATTCAGCCTGCGTTTCTCACCTCCGGAAAGTTTGCCGATCGGACTGTACTGTTCCTCCGGCGGAAATAAAAAACGCTCTAACATCGCAGATGCCGAGATCAGCCCGTCTGCTGTCCGCACAAACTCCGCCGTGTTTTTGATATAGTCGATGACACGCATTTCAGGATCCATGTAAGCGATCCCTGCCTCTTTTTTCTCCTCGATCTCCTGTGAATAGTAACCGAGCCTGATCGTCTGTCCCAAAATAACCTCGCCGGAATCCGGTTTCTGTCTGCCCTCGATCATCTTCATGAGTGTCGTTTTTCCACAACCGTTTTTCCCTACAAATCCGATGCGGTCATTTCTTAAAAATATATAGGAAAAATCCTGAATCAGAACACGATCTCCGTATGCCTTATGCAGATGGGAAAGCTCCACAGTCGTTTTTCCCATACGGGTCGAAATAGAGCTGATCTCAATTTTTTTATCCGCTGCCGGACCGGACTGGCCGCGCAATGCCTCATATCTTTGGATGCGCGCTTTCTGCTTTGTGGAACGCGCCTGCGCTCCGCGCTTGATCCACTCGATCTCCTTGCGCAGCACCGACTGGCGTTTGCGCTCTCCGGCAAGCTCACTCTCCTCACGCATGGCTTTGCGCTCAAGAAATCCCGAATAATTCGTGTCGTAGCTGTAAATCTTCCCCTTGTCAATCTCCACAATACGGTTTGACACACTGTCGAGAAAATAGCGGTCATGTGTCACCATGACCAGGGAACCCTTCCATTTTTTCAGATAATCCTCCAGCCAGTCAGCCATCTCATGGTCGATGTGGTTGGTTGGCTCATCAAGCAGGAGAATATCACACGGCACCAAAAGGATTGCCGCAAGTGCAAGACGCTTTTTCTGCCCGCCGGAAAGTTCTCCCGTTTTTTGATCAAAATTGGTGATGCCAAGCCGCGTCAAAAATGTCTTCGCCGTACTTTCCAGTTCCCAGATCTTTTCATTGATCTCATGCTTTGCTCCGGCGTGAGCACCCGCATAGATCGTATCCTGTTTTCCTGCTGCCGCCTCAAGGACACTTTCGAGCACTGTTTTTTCCGGCAAAAAGACCGGATTCTGCGGCAGATAGCGCATCACAACGTGATTGGCACAGATCACTTTTCCGTCATCCGGTTCTTCGATCTTTGCAAGAATCTTCAAAAGCGTGGATTTCCCGGTTCCATTGATGCCGATGATCCCAACTTTTTCCCCTTCTTCCAGATAAAAGGAAGCTCCGTTTAAAAGCTTCCTTTCTGTAAATGATTTTTCTATATTTTCAGCAGTCAGTAAATTCATTTCTGTCTCCTGTATTAAATTTCGCAGTTACCTACAGTACGCGGGAATGGAATGACATCACGGATGTTCGACATACCGGTCAGATACATCACACAGCGTTCAAATCCCAGCCCGAATCCTGCATGACGGGCAGAGCCGTATTTTCTTAAATCCAGATAGAATCCGTAATCTTCTTCTTTTAAGCCGAGCTCATTCATACGCGCAAGCAGTTTTTCGTAATCGTCCTCTCTCTGGCTTCCGCCAATGATCTCTCCAATACCAGGTACCAGACAGTCCACTGCTGCCACCGTCTTTCCATCCTCGTTCAGCTTCATATAGAACGCCTTGATCTCCTTCGGATAATCGGTAACGAAAACCGGACGCTTAAAGATCTCTTCTGTCAGATAACGCTCATGCTCAGTCTGCAGATCGACCCCCCAGGAAACCTTATAATTAAACTTATCATTGTGCTTTTCAAGCAGTTCCACTGCCTCAGTGTAGGTTACGCGGGCAAAATCATTGTTTACCACGTTATTTAAGCGGTCAAGCAGTCCTTTATCCACAAAGGAATTAAAGAAGTTCATTTCTTCCGGTGCATGCTCTAAGACATAACGGATGACATATTTTAACATGCTCTCTGCAAGGATCATATCGTCCTCTAGATCTGCAAATGCAATCTCCGGCTCGATCATCCAGAACTCTGCCGCATGTCTGGTCGTGTTGGAGTTCTCCGCACGGAAGGTAGGCCCAAATGTGTAGATATTCTTAAATGCCATTGCATATGTCTCACCGTTTAACTGTCCGCTGACGGTCAGATTGGTCGGCTTTCCGAAAAAGTCCTTGGTAAAATCTACACTGCCGTCTTCATTCTTCGGCACATCCCCTAAATCCATAGTAGTCACCTGGAACATTTCTCCCGCGCCTTCACAGTCACTTCCGGTAATGAGCGGTGTGTGTACATACACAAAGTCGCGCTCCTGGAAAAACTTGTGGATCGCATATGCGATCAGGGAACGCACACGGAATACCGCTTCAAAGGTGTTGGTACGCGGTCTTAAATGTGAGATCGTACGCAGATATTCAAACGTGTGACGTTTTTTCTGCAGCGGATAGTCCGGTGCAGAAGCCCCCTCAATGATAACCTCCTCTGCCTGTACCTCAAATGGCTGCTTTGCCTCAGGTGTCGGCGCAAGCGTTCCGGTCACGATGACTGCCGCGCCCACGTTTAATTTCTGAATTTCCTCGAAATTAGAAAGTGTCTCGGAGAACACGACCTGTAACGGTTCAAAAAACGTTCCGTCGTTTACCACGATAAATCCGAATGTTTTGGAATTACGGATGCTTCTTACCCATCCTCCGACTGTGATCTTCTTATTTTCATATGCTTCTTTATTGCGAAATAAATCTCTGATATTTGTCAGTTCCATTCCCTTTTCCCTCCAACTGCGATTTTATTTATTCTTCGGCTACCGTCTCTGTCTCAGTGATACTCTCGTCTGCTGTCATATCTTCTGTGCTTTCCTCTGCGGCATTATAGGTGACTTTCACATTTTCGATCACACCGTCAAGTGCCTTATTGCACAGATAGATTGTCTCTAAATATGCCTTTCCGGCATCCGCATCCGCTCCGTAATTCTCATAAAGCGACTCCTCGGTGCCATAGCCGAAATTATTTACCAGATTTGACACATATCCGTCAAATCCGTCTTCATCAAATTCTACGTTATCCGCTGCTGCTACCGCCTCTAAGATCAACTGGGTATCTAACTCTGTTTCGATTTCAGACTGAATCTCCGCTTTATATTCATCCACCGTAGTGTTATATGTGCTGGAAAGATAATCCTCAAGCGTAGTATCTTTGCAGTAGGTATCCTCAAATTTTTTCACATATTCCTGCACCCTTGCGTCAAGCAGTCCATCCGGCAGCGCATTTACCGTACATACCTCCGGAAGCTTTGCAATCACTGCGGAACGGATCGCCTGTGTTCTGCTGGTGTCTGCCTGTTCCTCCAGATATGCGCGGATATCCAGGGTCAGATCCTCGACTGTCTTATAGGATGCGCCAACCTTATCGGCAAGATATGTGACATATTCATCCGTCAGCGTATCATATGTGATATCCTGTTTCTGCTGGATCGCATTTACCGTTACTTTAAATACAACTTCTTTTCCTGCAAGATCTGAATTTCCGTAATCTTCCGGGAAAGTCAGGTTTAAGTCGGTCTCTTTTCCAACTTCCGCTCCGATCAGTCCGTCCTCAAAACCGTCAATGAAAGAACCGGAACCGATCTCTAAATCATATCCTTCTGCCGTACCGCCGCTGAATGCTTCTCCGTCCAGCAATCCTTCATAATCAATATTTGCGACATCTCCGTTTTCTACAACGGTCTTGTCTGTCTTTGCATAATACGGATAATTTGCGATCACATTGTTATTAATGTAATTTTTTACCATATCATCTGTCACCTGATAGTCATTATCCAGTGTGATCTCCATGTTTTTGTAGTCGCCGAGTGTTACATAGTCTCCCGCATCGTATGTGATATCCGCGCTTGGCGTAGTCACACCTTCTGTCTCGGTCTCTGCAACTGTTTCCGTTCCTGCTGTATTATCTTTGTTCGTTTTGCCGCATGCATTCAATGTCATCATCATACTGACACATAAAAGAAGGGCCACTGCTTTTTTCTTCATAATAAGTCTTTACCTTTCCTTGTCCATCAATCTCGATCCAGGTCCCCTTAGATATACCTGCATCACAATTATCTACGATACCATAAAACTGCCCAAAATAAAAGGTTTTAATTGATTTTTCTAAAATTCAATGTTACAATATTTGTCGTATTTGAAAAAAGGGAGGATTTTTAAAAATGCCTACAGTTACATTGGTGTTGCTGATCATTGCCATTGTTCTGATCGTTGCAGTGGTCGTACTTTATTTTTTAGGTAAAAAAGCAGAAAAAAAGAAAGCCGAACAGGATGAACAGATCGCGGCTGCAGCACAGTCTGTTACGATGCTGATCATAGACAAAAAGAAACTTCGTTTGAAAGATGCCGGTCTTCCGGCTGCCGTTGTAGAGCAGACGCCGAAGCTGATGCGGCGTGCCAAGATGCCGATCGTCAAGGCAAAGGTAGGTCCTAAGGTCATGACCTTCATCAGTGATGCATCCGTTTACGACCGCATTCCGGTAAAGAAAGAAGTAAAAGCAACCGTCAGTGGTCTTTACATCACAAGTGTCCGCGGAATCCACGGTTCTATTGAAACCGCCGCTCCAAAGAAAAAAGGTCTCTGGGCAAGGGCTAAAGCTGCTGCGGAAGAAAAGATGAATAAAAAAGAAAAATAGAATATACAAAATGGCTGTGAAAAATGAGATTTCATTTCACAGCCATTTCTCGTTTCTGTCACTGTATCCGGAAATTAGAATTTTCTTTAGACTGAATATTCATGCTGATATTGCAATCTGCCATATGCTCGCAGTTTACTTCCAGTCCGTAAGCCACATTCACCTGTATGCTCTCGTCCTTTTCCTCAATCTTTATATCCCTTGCATCAATGCCGATCATCAGGCTTCCGAACGGTGTATTGTAATATGTAATATTCTTTTTATTTTTTTCAAAGACCATGTGCACATTCGCCGCGCCCTTTTTCATGACGTCCAGACAGTTATCCTGGATCTTTACGATATTTTTCGTCACACCGTCAAATCCCTCCATCACCTCATCATACAACACATAATGCTTTCCGTTCCGTTTATAATAATCACCGGAAGTAATCATCTCGACCGGTTCCGGATTTTCATTTTCTTCCTGCAGAAACTGCAGTCCCTGAATACGAAGCAATACATCTTTCGTCATTTCTTTGCTTATCTCCTTTATTTATACTTTTTTCACTATCATTACATTTTAACACCTTTGCAGGATTCCTCCTTATCTTTCGGAAGAAATAAACTAAGCAGAAGTGAGATCACAAACACGCCCGCTACCGCATTTCCATTAAAAATGTCCCCGACTGCCTGCGGAAATGCCGAAAAGAAATTGCCGTCCGTCTGTGTCAGACCAACCCCAATAGAAAAGGAGAGAGACACGATCATCATTGTGCGGTTATCAAACGGACATTCTTTTAACATCTTGATGCCTTCAAAAAGGATGGAACCGAACATCATAACGGTACATCCTCCGAGTACCGCCTGCGGCAGTGAATGAAAAAACGCTCCAAGCGGCGGAAAAAGCGAAGCCAGAATAAGAACCAATGCTCCCATCAGGATCGTAAAGCGGTTGATCACTCCCGTCATTGTGACCAGTCCTACATTCTGGCTGAAAGAGGTAAGCGGAAGACAGCCAAAACAGCCGGATATCGCACTGGAAAATCCGTCTGCTGCAAGCGATCCCTGCAATTCTTCCATTTTAAGTTCCCGTCCTAACGCTCCGGTAGCAACCGCCGTTGTCGCTCCGGTTGTCTCTGCCGCTGACACCAAAAATACGATCGCAACCGTAAAAAACGCTCCTGCCTGAAACACCGGCTTATGATCGGTAAAAAACACAATTTTCGGTATACTGAAAAATCCGATCTCATGAATAGTCTTTGTGATTCCGGAAAAATCAATCATATCCGCCACTCCGCAAACAGTAAAAAGTACGGATAAGAGATAACCTGCGCAAAGCCCTGCCAGAATATTTAAATTTTTATAGATACCCTTCAGACGGTAATTCGCCACCAGACAAACGATCAGCGTAAACGCCCCGACAAAAAGATTATACCAGCTTCCAAAGTCTTCTGCGCCGCTGCCGCCGCCCCATGAATTCATACCGACCGGAAGCAGGGATAAGCCGATGGCAATTACCACACATGCTGAAACAACCGGCGTTAAAAAGCGTTTCCAGTACCTTGCACTGAGTCCGATCAGTCCCTCAAAGATTCCTCCAAGTATGACTGCCCCGATCATTCCCTCATATCCCACTTCTTTATTTGTGCATAACAGCAGGAGACTCCCAAGAAATGTAAAACTCACACCCATTACGATCGGAAGCTTTGAGCCGATCTTCCAGATCGGATAAAGCTGCAGACAGGTTCCGATACCGGCGACAAACATTGCACACTGGAGCAGACTTGTGACCTCCACGCTCGTCAGATGTTCCCCGCTTCCCCGCGTAACTGCTGCACTACAGACAATAAGTACCGGTGCCAGATTGGCAACAAACATTGCCAGCACATGCTGCAATCCGAACGGAATCGCTTTTAAGAGCGGAACCCGTCCATTTAAACGGTAAATATTATCCTCGCTCACCGATGTGGTCATTTCTTCTTTCGTGTTCATATTTTTAGTTTCTCCTTTATTCCTTCCCATAATTTTTGTCTTTTTCGGTCTATTATACCTGATTTTTCCGGTTATGTATATGATTTTCTGACCGCCTTCCGCATCTTATTTGGACTATTTCTGATTTAGAAAGGTCAGATATCGAAAGGACACCTCGTAATTCTTATTTTCCATCAAGGATACATACTCCTCCGGCGTAAGTGCCTGCTCTAACGCCTCTTTTGCATCCTCCCCGATCACCTCATAGGTTCCGCCGGAAAAGCACATATTCGGGTACATAACGCACCACCAGTTATGTCCTTTCCCCTCTCCGATCACGAGATTTAATGCCTCATAGGTTCCAGCCGGAAATGTATAATCTCCGTAGGTTTTGACCGGGAAATCCGCGTCCCCTAAATGCGCTGTGACCGTGTAAGCATACCCCTCCTCCCGGATTACATCCTCTGCAGTCGCAATGATCTGCGGCATATACTCCTCTACCATCCGCTCACAATCCGCCACGCCGGATGCTTCTTTCATTTTTGGTGCCATATAACTTCCGACTGCATCCCGCACTTTTAATTTCAACGCCTGATCCTCCGTGCTGTCACTGTTTGCAAGCACATGGAACCGCAGCACACGCTTTGCAATGTCTTCCTGATAAACTCTATGTACATAACAGGTCTTCCCCAGATAAGCCGCTGCGAACAGAGCCACCCCGAGCGCATAAAGCAATATCTTTTTCCCGTTTTTTATTCTCCAAATTCTGTGATACATAAACTTCCCTCCGGCTTTTTCGTTTTTATGGCGGTCACGGGATATGTTCCCGCCCGCCTTTCTTTTTTTAATTCTTTCCATTTTCCTTTTGTTCATTCACAGAATTTTTATTTTGTGTCCACAAGTGTGATGTTTGTCTTTACTTCATAATCCAAAGCTGTGTCATAATGCGTTTTATCGTCCGCATACAGGCGGTAAAGCTCACGATCAGCTCCGCCGAGTTTTAAATAGCTTTCGCTCAGATCCACGCCTTTTTCATCCCGGACTCCGCCAAGCGTTTCTGTCAGAATTCCGGCAAGTTCTTCATTTACTTCGTCCTGCATCCTCGTTTGCTGTACGGCATCCTCGCACCTTCCGCTCATAAGCATAGCTTCACTCTTTACCGTAAGTGTCAACTGCGGTTTTCCACGCCTTTGCCCAATCTCATAACTGCATTTTGGGCTATTAAGCTTTATGATCTCACCGCCGGAAAGCTTCATCGAAAAGCTTTTTAATTTGTTCTCTGCTAAAAGTCCGATCAGCGCATCCTGCATATCAAGCGTTCCCACCGGTTTAAAATCCCGGAATACATAAAATTCTGAGATCGCAGGGATTCCTCCGTTTTCGCTGAGCACCGGCAAAAAAAGCACCGAATTGTGATTGTAATATTCGTTATAAAGATCCCCAAGTGTCGGCATCGAACGCGTCTGATAGACTGTGGAGCCAGTCACCATGTCCTCCAAAAAAGTCCCGACCGGCTCATTTAAACCGCCGTTTAACGAAAGAACCTCCGAAGCGTCCGGGCTTGCCGCAAACACCAGTGTATTGCGTGCAAAGTTTTCCTGACTAACCGCAAATTCCAAAAATGTGCACAATGCATTTTCATCCTCTAAAAAATCCATTCCAAACACCAGCACCTTTAAGTGATTATAATCCAGTGAATTTTCACTGTCCGCCTCATAGGTCTGCCACGCCTCGTAGTAAGAATCTGCTGTCACACGAAACGATTCGCCTTCGTTACTTTTCGCTTTCTCATCCGCGACCTCGGAAAGCTGCGGAAAATAAAAATCCACCCGGCAGCCGCTTCCTGCCTGATCGATCCCGATTGCAAGCGGAAAACTGCGGTTTTCCAGTTCTCTTGTCGTACATCCGCCAAACGTCAGTGACGCAGAAAGAAGCAAAAGAAGAGATATGCCTTTTTTTAATTTTTTCATATTCTTCGATTTCTCCCTTCAAACAGATATGCAATGACCGGAATCAGAATGACCGCCGGTGTCCCCACGTACCAGAGAAATTTGAAATACCATTCCTCCGCACTGCTGTTCCGGTAAAAGATCCCCGCAAGAATGTATGCTGCCACTGTCACTGCAAGCAGCGCAAAAAATTTCCCTCTTGCATGGCAGACCTGTTTTAGCGTGGTCTGTGCATAGAATAGTCCGGTGCTTATGAATGCAAACAGCGTGAAAAACCAGATTGCGATCATAAATGCATCCTGTCGTTTCAAAAAACCGCCCGGCAGATCCACCATGCTCATCAGCGTCACGATCGGAAAACGCTGTCTTGCAAGCGCATTTACCTGAAATATGCCAAGCAGGATCAAAAACACGACCAGATTGATTGAAAAATGAAACGCCGCCGCCTGCCTTGCCGCCACTACGATCTGCGCCTTTTTTCTTGCATACCCGACCAGGAACGGAAGCAGGAAGATCACACCGGAAAAGATCACGACCAGATAGATCCCCTCCGCCACATCAAGCGCGCCTGTCACAAAAACCGGTGTCCAGTAATCCGTATTCCACTGAAACATTGCGAGAAAGAGCATCAGAAACAGCGGCACCATCAAAAACCAGAACAAAAGCTCATAAACTCTTGCCCTGCCTTCCATCCCCTGATAAATCCCATACGCGCCGACCAGACACAGAAAAAACGCAATGAGCCAGAAGGATTCCTCTTTTAACAGACATCTGCGGATCAATGCGGATTCGGTATACAATGCATATCCTGCAAGCAGTATGCAGTATACAAAATACACAGCTGCAAATGCATACCCAAGCAGTGTACCGCAGCTTCTCTTTAAATATTCCATATAGCCGCACTGCATGCGCCTGTGCAGTTTTTCCAAAAACACGAGATAACACAAAAGGAGCACCCATGCGCCAAAAATGCAAAATACCCCGTCCCTTCCTACATGTTCCGCCAAAAGCACCGGCAAAAGCAGTGTATTGATACCGAACAGATCATAGATTAACAGACGTCTTATCTGGCGTTTTGAAATTCTTCCATTTTCCGAAAACATAACTATTCCTTTCGTTTCAATTTGATGCGCTCCCTAACACGAGCAAAGATCGGTCTGCGGTTCAGATAAATGAGCGGAAGACGCACCAGCGAATCTCTTTCATCTTCATATCCGCTTAGATCCGCACCGACAACCGGCATCAGATACGGAATACCAAAGCTCTTTAAATGCGCCAGATGGATAAGCACCGTAAGCATACATAACAGGAATCCGAAAAATCCAAGCCATGCGCACAGGAAAATAAAAAAGAACTTCAAGATCCGAAATGCCGTGGCAAATTCTTCATTCGGTATCGCAAACGAACAAAGTGCCGTAAACGCCACCACGATCACAACGATCGGACTGACGAGATTGGCATCGACCGCCGCCTGTCCGATGATCAGTCCGCCGACAATGCCGATCGTATTTCCCATCGCTCCGGGCAGACGCACACCGGCTTCCCGCAAAAGTTCAAACGAAAGCTCCATTAAAAGCACTTCCACGATCGATGGAAACGGTACTCCCTGTCTCGCCGCCGCAAAGGACAAAAGCAGTGTTGTCGGCAGTATCTGCGTATGAAAATCCATGACTGCCAGATACAGCCCCGGCAGTGTCATTGCAAAAAAGGACGCGATATAACGTAAAAACCGTCCGAGTGAAGCGATCTCAAAGCGGTTATAGTAATCGTCACTCGTCTGAATGAACGAGTTATAATCCGTCGGCAGAATGAGCGCAACCGGAGAATTGTCACACAACAGCACAATGCGTCCCTCTAAGACTGCCATTGCCGCACGATCGGGACGTTCCGTGGTCTGAAACTGCGGAAACGGAGAGTACCATTTTTCTTCGGTCAACTGCTCGATCACACCGCTGTCCAACACTCCGTCGATCTCAAACGTATCCAGTCTCTTTTTTACCTCTTCAAGCAGCTTAGGGTAGATTAAATCCTCCATGTAGACGAGATCCACATTTGTCTTTGACCGTATCCCGGCTTTCTTTTCCCACACCTTTACACGCGGTGAGCGCACTCTTTTTCGCACCAGTGCGGTATTGATCTTGACCGAATCCGAAAATCCCTCATTGGAACCGCGGATGACTTTTTCCGAATCCGCTTCGGTAACACCCATCCCCGGATAACCCTTATCCGATATCTTTAACGCATGCGGATAACCGTCCACAAACAGGATGGCGTCTCCTGTGAGCAGCCCGTCTGCCGCCTCCCCATAAGTATCAAACACTGACACATCCGACATCCCCATCCCATTCTTTTCCAGACAGTCATACAGTTTTTCTGTCTGCATTCCGGAAAATGAATTGAGCAGCTTTCCAAGCGCTGACTTTTCAAACAGAACATTCGCCACCGCTACCTCTATGTAGGCAACCAGGCACTCAATATTTTTTTCCTCCCCCAGAAACATCTGGCGCATCTTGATATCCGCACAATCCCGGAAGATCTTCTGAAATTTTTTTACATCTTTTTTGATATTTCCGGTAATGCGCTCCCCAGCGGACGCATTTCCTTTACTCTGATTATTTAAGACCGCTTTCGGCATTGGTATCTCCCTCACTCTCATTTCCCGATTTATGTCAAACATGGCTTCCCTTTTCCTCGCGCTATGAAAAAAAGGAGCCAGGCATCTGCCTGTCTCCTTTTATCATGTACGATTTTTTATGATTTATACTATATTTTCTGCTTTCGTATAATATCTTTTACTGCTTCTGCCTGATTCACCACATGCCGTTTCATCACACGCGACACATGTTCTTTGTCCCGTTTTGCTATGCCCGCATACAGTTCCTCATGCTCCTCGATCAGCGAAGGATATCCTTTTTCGTCTTTTAAATATTCCACACGGTAGCGATAAACCTGTTCTCTCAAATTATTTAACATGCTCACCAGCTTTTCGTTTCCGGTCGCGGTGTAGATTGCATCGTGAAATTCCACGTCCGCCTGGGCGATCCGCTTTACATCACCGCTTCTTGTGGATTCCTCAAAACTTTTCATCGCAAGCTTCAACTGCTTTAACTGTTCGTCCGTGATCGCATCACAGGCAAGCTGAACCGCCAGTTCATCGAGTGCCGCACGGATCTCTAAGGCATCCTCCATGTCCTTTTCTGTCATACCCGCAACCTGTGCTCCCCGGCGCGGTATCGTCACTGCAAGTCCCTCCTGTTCGAGCATCCGGATCGCTTCCCGGATCGGTGTGCGGCTAACCCCCATCTTTTCCGCAAGCTGTAGTTCCATCAACCGTTCGCCCGGTTTTAATTCTCCTTTTAAAATTGCCTCCCGCAGCGTAGTAAATACCACATCCCGCAGCGGAAGATACGCATTCATATTCAGTTCCAAATCGTCCATCATATGATTTTCTCCGTCCCTTCTCCCCTTTTATAAATTATATGGTCTTGTAATGTAAATCTGCTTCGCAAGCTGTTTCTTTTTGATTTCTTCTGCCGCCGTCTCAGCAGCATCTTTATCCGAAAAGAGACCAAAGACCGTAGGACCGCTGCCGCTCATCATTGCTCCGGCCGCTCCCTGCCCCGTCATTACCTTTTTTATCTCATCAATGACCGGATACTCCGCAATCGTTACCGTCTCTAACAGATTGCCCATATGTCCCGCAAGCGCAGTGAGATCCCGCCTTTTTAAATCCCCGATCAGTCTGTCGATATCCGGATGTACCGTATGCTCATCCAGCACCAGATTATCATAAACAAACTTGGTAGACACGGAAACCGGAGGCTTTGCAATCAGTATCGTACAAGGAGGCATTGCCGGAAGTGCCGTCAGTTCCTCTCCAATGCCCTCCGCAAGCGCAGTTCCGCGCATAATACAGTACGGCACATCCGCTCCGAGTTTTACTCCGCGCTTCATTAGTTCTTCCTTTGACAGGTCAAGCTTTAAAAGCTTGTTAAGTCCATACAGAACTGCTGCCGCATCCGTACTGCCGCCAGCCATCCCCGCAGCTACCGGAATGTACTTCTGGATCTCGATCTTCACCCCGGATCGGATTTCAAATTCGTCCATCAGAAGTTTCGCCGCCTTATAAGCAAGATTATTCTCATTTGCCGGAAGATAAGACAGATTTGTCTTAATTTGGATTTCCGGTTTCTTCGTCAGCTTCAAAAAAATGCGGTCATACAGATACACACTCTGCATGATCATCTTCACCTCATGATAACCATCTTCCCTGCAGCCTGTAACATCCAGTCCCAGATTGATCTTCGCCATCGCCCTCAATTTTAATTCACTCATTGTTCTTCTCCTGTACTTTGTATACATTATACTAACATTTTCCGGGAAAAAGTCAATCTTTCCTATCAATGATTTTTATCAATCAGCCGATATAAATAGTAAATAAACAGTTATGAACCAAGGAGGGTTATTTATGGATGTAAACGGACTTAACAAATTACAAAACACCGATTATCGCACAAAGACAGCGGAAATGGCTGCCGTTACAGCAAATGATACTGTAAAAGCGGACACTGCAAAAACGGATTCCGTAAAAACAGATGGCGTTGTTTATGATAAAAGTTCTTCCACTACCAATGTTACCGACTACAAAACGAACAATGCCGCTTTGATTCAGAAATTAAAACAGGATTCCGAAGACCGCATCACCCAGTTGAAAGACATCGTCACGCAGATGATGACCAAACAGGGAAACGCGATCGGAAAAGCCGATGATATCTGGAGTTTTCTTGCAAGCGGAAACTACACCGTAGACGAAGCCGCAAGGAAAAAAGCTGCAGAAGAGATATCCGAAGACGGCTACTGGGGTGTGAACCAGACCTCTGACCGTATCGTGGATTTCGCAAAGGCACTTTCCGGAAACGATGCTTCCAAGGCGGATCTTCTCTTAGACGCTTTCAAAAAAGGCTTCAAAGAAGCGACCAAGACCTGGGGCAAGGAACTTCCTGACATCTCCCAGAAAACTTACGATGCCGTAATCGAAAAATTTGAAAAATGGAAAAACGGAGATGAATCTGCAGTGGCTGCACAAAAAGCTGCAGAGACCGCAGAAGCCGACCTCAGATAATACCGTTTTTACCAGCGAATCTCTTATACACCAAGACAGGCATAGCAGGCGTGACAATGACTCCGCCGGCTATGCCTGTTTTTTTATTATTTATTCATCTGTGTCCAGATCTACGGTAATTCGATCCAGATGCCAGATATCATCCACATATTCCTGAATCGTCCGGTCGGAAGAGAATTTTCCGGAGTGCGCCACATTTAAGATCGCACTCTTCGCCCATTTCTTCTCATCCTTGTATGCTTCCATCACACGCTTCTGTGCTTCCACATAGGAGCGGAAATCAGCCAGAATGAAGTAGGTGTCCGCATACTGCGTACACTGCGTGTTGAGCAGGGAATTGTAAAGATCACGGAACATTTCCGGATCGTTCGGTGAATACATACCATTAATAAGCTGCATCAGCACCTTGCGTACATCCTGATCCCGATTGAAAATCTGCATCGGATCATAATCACGCTTCTTTTCGTGTTCAATGACTTCATCCGCACTCATACCAAAGATAAAGATGTTGTCTTCTCCCACTTCTTCTGCCATCTCAACATTAGCACCATCCATCGTACCAAGCGTTAAGGCACCATTTAACATAAACTTCATATTACCGGTTCCGGATGCCTCTTTGCTGGCTGTGGAAATCTGCTCACTGACATCTGCCGCCGCAAAGATCAGCTCTGCATTGGATACCTTATAGTCCTCGATAAATACGACCTTGAGCTTGCCGTCAATAGACTTGTCGTGATTGATAACATCCGCCACGGAATTGATCAGCTTGATCGTCAGCTTTGCATTGCGGTATCCGGCTGCTGCTTTCGCACCAAAAATAAAGGTACGCGGAACAAAATCCATGTCCGGATGCTCTTTTAACTCATTGTACAGATACATAACATGTAAGATATTTAAAAGCTGTCTCTTATATTCATGCAGACGTTTTACCTGTACATCAAAGATGGAACGCGGATCTACTTCCACACCGTTATGCTGCTGGATATATTTTGCCAGACGCAGCTTATTCTGATACTTGATGTTCATGAATTCCTGCTGCATCTTTTCATCATCTGCATAAATCGCAAGTTTAGACATATGGGATAGATCCGTGATCCAGTCCGCTCCGATATGCTCCGTCACCCAGGAAGCGAGCAGCGGATTTCCGTGCATCAGGAAACGTCTCTGCGTAATGCCGTTTGTCTTGTTGTTAAACTTTTGCGGGAACATCTGATAAAAGTCGTTTAACTCCCGCTTCTTTAAAATCTCAGTATGAAGTTTTGCAACACCATTGACCGAATAGCTTGCTGCGATCGCAAGATGTGCCATTTTTACCTGTCCATCATAGATGATCGCCATCTTGCGTATCTTCTCCCCGTCGTTCGGGAATTCTTCCTGAATCCTTAAAACAAAACGGCGGTTGATCTCCTCCACGATCTGATAGATACGCGGCAGAAGACGTGAAAAGATTTCAATCGGCCATTTTTCCAGTGCTTCCGCCATGATCGTATGATTGGTATAAGCACAGGTCTTTGTCGTGATGTTCCATGCCTCATCCCAGGAAAGTCCCTCTTCATCGAGCAGGATGCGCATCAGTTCCGCTACTGCTACGGTCGGATGGGTATCATTCATCTGGATCGCCACTTTTTCCGGCAGCATACTGATGTCCGCATGATTCTTCTTGAAGCGGTCCACTGCACGCTGAAGGCTGGCAGAAACAAAGAAATACTGCTGTTTTAAGCGAAGTTCCTTACCCGCAATATGGTTGTCGTTCGGATAGAGCACCTCAACTAAGTTTCTCGCAAGATTCTGCTGCTCCACTGCCTTCTTGTAATCACCCTTGTCAAATGCATCCAGCTCAAAGGACTGCTTTGGCTCTGCATCCCAGATCATTAATGTATTTACCACATTGTTGTTGTAACCGATGATCGGCATATCATACGGAATCGCCATGACAGACTGATAATTCTCATGTACGAAGCGTGTTCTTCCTGCCTCATCCGTCTTTGCGCTGACATATCCGCCGAATTTTACTTCGTAGGAATGCTCCGGGCGCTTCAGTTCAAACGGATATCCGTTCTTTAACCAGTCATCCGGCTCTTCCACCTGAAATCCGTCCTTGATCACCTGACGGAACATGCCATAATGATAACGGATACCACAACCATACGCCGGATAACCCAGTGTTGCGAGTGATTCCATAAAGCACGCTGCCAGTCGTCCGAGTCCGCCGTTTCCAAGTGCCGGATCCGGCTCTTCATCCTCTATAAGGTTCAAATCCACACCCATTTCGGAAAGTGCTTCTTTCACCTCATTGTAACAAGTCAGATTGATCAGGTTGTTTCCAAGCGCACGCCCCATCAGAAATTCCATGGACATATAATAAAGGATCTTCGGATCATCCTTATCAAGCGCATGCTGTGTCGCGATCCACTGGTCAATAACCACATCTTTGACCGTGTAAGACACCGCCTGAAAGATTTCCTGTCTGGAAGCCTCCGTCAGCGTCTTACGGTACAGATTCTTAACGTTGTCGCTGACGCTTTTTTTGAAGGCATCCTTGTTGAAAACAATGTTTTTCATAAATAAAACCCCTCCATGCCGTTTTTTTATTCTCAATATTTTTATGATATAACTTCACCTTCTGCGCGTCAAGCCACATTTCCCTGCATTGTCATGCTTTCACGCTTTTTTGCGCAGCCAGGCTTATTTTTCCAGTTTTTCCACTGCAAGCACTACTGTTTCGCCGTTGATGTTCCATTCTTTCTCATAACCGGCTGATGCACCTGTCGTAATCTTCTCGGCAAGCACTTCTTTTCCGATGTCATCCCCGTACTTCTCAAAGATCTGATTGATTTTATCATCTGCCTGATAGGAAACGGCGATCTTATCCATGACTTCAAATCCCGCTTCCTTACGCATGGTCTGGATCTTGCTGATCAGCTCGCGTTCGAAGCCTTCTTCTAACAGCTCCGGTGTCAGGTTGGTATCTAAAACAACGGTAACCTCGTTATCACCTTCGGTCACATAGCCTTCCATCTGTGTCATCGTGATCAGAAGATCTTCTTCATACAGTATAACCTCATCGTTTACTTCCGGAAGTTTTAATCCTGCGCCGCTTCTTACTTCTGCCATTGCCTTGTTGCCGTCCACATTTGCAAGTGCTTTCTGGATCTGTCCTAAGTATTTTCCGTATTTCGGCCCTACTGTGCGAAGCTGCGGCTTGAAGGTATAGGTCGTATAGCTGCTCACATCCTCAGTAATTGCCACTTTCTTTACATTTAACTCATCTGCGATGATCTCAGTAAAGAATTCCGGCAGTTCAAAAGGTGCCTTCACATACATAGTTCCAATCGGCTGACGGTTTTTGATATTTGCCGCATTTCTGCACGCACGTCCCATAACAACGATCTTTAACACTTCGTCCATGTTCTTTTCGAGTTCCACATCACTGTATGCCGGATTTGCAGCAGGGAAATCGCACAGATGGATACTTTCCGGCGCATTCTTGTCGATGCTTCTTACCAGATTCTGATAAATCTCTTCTGTCATAAATGGAATCATCGGTGCTGCTGCCTTGCAGATCGTAACGAGTGCGGTATAAAGTGTCATGTACGCATTGATCTTATCCTGCTCCATGCCCTTTGCCCAGAAACGTTCTCTGCTTCTTCTTACATACCAGTTACTCATGTCATCTACAAATTCATCCAGTGCTCTTGCTGCTTCCGGAATCTTGTAGTTTCCAAGATTTTTATCCACTTCTGTCACAACTGAGTTTAATTTTGATAAGAGCCACTTATCCATAACGGAAAGTTTATCATATTCCAGTTCATATTTGGTCGCATCAAAATCATCAATATTTGCATACAGGATAAAGAATGCATACGTATTCCAGAGTGTTCCGAGGAACTTACGCTGTCCTTCGGTCACTGCCTTGTCATGGAAACGGTTCGGCAGCCACGGTGCACTGTTGATGTAAAAATACCAGCGGATCGCATCTGCGCCGTGTTTTTCGAGTGCATCAAACGGATCGACCGCATTTCCCTTGGATTTACTCATCTTCTGTCCATTCTCATCCTGCACATGTCCAAGCACGATGACATTTTCATACGGAGCCTTATTGAAAAGGATCGTAGATTCTGCCATCAGGGAGTAGAACCAGCCTCTGGTCTGATCGACCGCCTCGGAAATGAACTTCGCCGGGAACTGGCGTTCAAACACTTCTTTATTTTCAAACGGATAATGATGCTGTGCAAACGGCATTGCTCCGGAATCGAACCAGCAGTCAATAACTTCCGGTACACGGTGCATCGTCTTGCCGCAGTCCGGACAGGTAAAGGTCACATCATCAATATACGGCCGATGCAGTTCCACCTTTGCATCCTCCGGATTTCCGCTGCGCTCTGCGAGTTCTGCACGGCTTCCGATGCATTCCTGATGACCGCACTCACATTCCCATACCGGAAGCGGTGTTCCCCAGTAACGGTTTCTGGAAATACCCCAGTCCTGAATGTTTTCCAGCCAGTCACCAAAACGTCCTTTTCCGATAGATTCCGGAATCCAGTTTACCGTGTTGTTATTTTTGATCAAATCCTCTTTTACTTCCGTCATCTTGACAAACCAGGATTCTCTTGCGTAATAGATGAGCGGTGTATCACATCTCCAGCAATGCGGATATTCATGTTCAAACTTCGGTGCTTCAAACAGCAGGCCTTTGGCTTCGAGATCTTTTAATACCATTGGGTCAGCTTTCTTTACGAATACGCCCGCATACGGTGTTTCCTCGGTCATCTCACCCTTGCCGTTTACAAGCTGTACGAACGGAAGATCATATCTTCTGCCGACCTTCGCGTCATCCTCACCGAATGCCGGTGCGATATGAACGATTCCGGTACCATCTGTCATCGTAACATAAGTATCGCACACAATGAAATGTGCCTTTTTATGCTGTTTTTCAATAATATCCTTTGCGCAGTCAAACAGCGGCTCGTATTCTTTGCCTTCAAATTCAATACCTTTTTTTGTCTCAAGCACTTCATAAGCCTTTACGCCCTCTTCTTCGTTTCCGAGTTTGCTGAGTACCTTATCAAGCAGTGCCTGTGCCATATAGTAGGTATAGCCGTCTGCTGCTTTTACCTTGCAGTATTCTTCATCCGGGTTCATACAGAGCGCAACGTTGCTCGGCAGTGTCCACGGTGTAGTCGTCCATGCCAGAAAATAAGCATCCTCGCCGACAACCTTGAATCGTGCGATCGCAGAACGTTCCTTTACCGTCTTGTATCCCTGTGCCACTTCCTGTGCAGAAAGCGGAGTTCCGCAGCGTGGGCAGTACGGTACGATCTTAAATCCTTTATACAAAAGCTTTTTGTTCCAGATTTCTTTTAACGCCCACCACTCTGACTCAATAAAGTTATTGTCATAGGTAACATACGGATGTTCCATATCTGCCCAGAATCCAACCGTTCCGGAGAAATCTTCCCACATCCCCTTATATTTCCATACAGATTCCTTACATTTTTTGATAAACGGCTCCATACCGTACTCTTCGATCTGTTCCTTTCCGTTCAGACCGAGCACCTTTTCCACTTCGAGTTCGACCGGCAGTCCGTGGGTATCCCATCCTGCCTTACGCGGTACATAATTGCCCTTCATCGTCTGGTAACGCGGGATCATATCCTTGATAACACGGGTAAGCACGTGTCCGATGTGCGGTTTTCCGTTTGCGGTCGGCGGTCCGTCATAAAACGTATACGTCGGCCCTTCCTTTCTGGAATCCATGCTCTTATTGAAGATGTCATGCTCTTTCCAGAATTTTTCTGTTTCTTTTTCCTGCTCCACAAAATTCGTGTTTGCCTGAACTTTGTTATACAACATATTGCTTTTCCTCCTGGATATAAAAAAGAATTTCGCTTGCGAGATTCTCCGCGCGCGAGCGGTTCGCAAAGCGATATTTTCCTCTCCGCGAGCTGCGCATCCCCGCGGAGCGTTTTTATTTCATAGGAAAGTCTCTACTTTCACACATTAATGTAACACGGTCTTTCCTATGAAATAAAAAATCCCTTCATCCTGTAATAGGACGAAGGGACATAAATTCGTTTACCACCTGTTACATTGTACTTAGGAATCTCCTGCATACAAGGTTCCCGTAACGTGGGAACAGCCGTCGGTGCCTACTTATCTTTCAGTCCGCAGCTTGGAAGTGATCTTCACATATCTTTTACTCGCACCGGCTCTCACCCACCCGGCTCGCTTTGCCTTTCTAACATATGCTACTGTCTTCGTCATTGCCTTTTCATATTAACGCTAAAAGTATAAAACCTTAATTTTTTCTTGTCAAGGCTTTTCTTTATAAATCAAATGTATTGTCAAAGTCAAAATCGCCGTCAAATTCCTCTTCCCAATCATACGGCAGATCGTATCCATGATAGAGACTGTCATTGATCACTCCAAAGAAGATCAATACCAAAAAAACAATAAAAAGCACAATGGATGCGATACCTGTGATAAGTCCTGTGATTGCCATACCATTTTTGCCGTTCTTTACAAACTGCACGATCGCCAGAATGATCGCTGCGATCGCGAGCGGAAGATTAATGCAGGTACAAAACAGCACCAGTGATACGATTCCGAGTATCATGGATGCGATCGCAAATCCCTTTCCGGGCTCCTTGGGCTGTTCCTGCGGATTGACATACTGCTGCTGCCACACATTTTGATCTGTGCCCGGATTCTGATAACTTGCCTGCCCCTGATAATTTCCCTGACTCTGATAACTTGCCTGGCTCTGATAGCTTCCCGGATTCTGATAACCCGCCTGACCTGACTGCTCCTGCCAGTTTTTTACCGGCTGTTCTGGGGTTTCTGCCTGACTGCCTGCATTGTTGTAGACCGGAGTTTCCTGCATACCCGGATCACTGTAATCCTGCGGTGCCGCATAGTCCTGCGGTGTGTTGTTCTCCTCAAACTTTTCTTCACTCATAACTATGATCTCCTCGATTCTTTTCAAATATTTTGCTGTTTTCGTTTTGTCCTATATTATAGCAAATGACCGTTTCCGATACAATTACCATTTTCTTAAATTTTACAAAACAATTTGCAGTGTGCATAAATTGAAGTATAATAAGTTTATACTGATTTCAAACAACTGCGGATTTTTCCACAGTAACCACCCTTTAGAAAGGAGCGCACATTTTTGTGCAGTAAATTATGAGTACATTAAATCTGACTTTACTGACAGATCTCTATGAAATGACGATGATGCAGGGGTATTTCAAATCAAACAACCATGACATTGCCGTTTTTGACGCTTTTTACCGCAAAAATCCATGTGACGGAGGCTATGCAGTATGCGCCGGCTTAGATCAGGTCATCGACTATATCAAAAATCTTCATTTTTCCGAAGAAGACATCTCCTATTTAAGAGGACTTCATATTTTTGATGAAGATTTTCTTTCCTATCTGGAAACCTTCCGTTTCTCCGGGGATATTTATGCAGTTCCGGAAGGCACGCTGATCTTTCCGCGCGAACCGATCTTAAAGGTCATTGCCCCGATCATGGAAGCGCAGCTTATTGAGACTGCCCTTTTAAACATCATAAACCACCAGAGCCTGATCGCCACAAAAGCTGCGCGTGTCTGCTATGCCGCCGGTTCTGACGGTGTTATGGAGTTCGGACTGAGACGCGCACAGGGACCGGATTCCGGCACTTATGGGGCAAGAGCCGCTGTCATCGGCGGCTGTAAGGGAACCTCCAATGTGCTTGCCGGACAGCTCTTTGATGTTCCGGTACTCGGCACACACGCCCATAGCTGGATCATGAGTTTCCCGGATGAATACACTGCGTTCAAAACTTATGCAAATCTCTATCCGTCCGCCTGCATCCTGCTCGTAGACACCTACGACACGCTAAAATCCGGTGTCCCGCATGCCATTCAGGTATTTAAAGAAATGCGGGAAGCAGGCATTCCGCTCACCTACTACGGTGTCCGTATCGACAGCGGCGATCTTGCCTACCTTTCCAAGCAGATCCGCAGAATGTTAGATGATGCCGGTTTTACAGATGCCGTGATCTCTGCTTCCAACGATCTCGATGAATACCTGATCGAAAGCTTAAAACTTCAGGGGGCTGAAATCACTTCCTGGGGTGTCGGCACCAACCTTATCACTGCCAAAGATAATCCTGCCTTCGGCGGCGTTTACAAGATGGCTGCCATAAAAAGTGAAAACGGAGACTTCGTTCCAAAGATCAAGATCTCGGAAAATTCCGAAAAGATCACCAATCCGGGCAATAAGACCATCTACCGGATTTACGATAAGGCAACCGGAAAAATCCGCGCCGACCTAATCTGCCTTTCAGATGAGACTTTTGACGAATCAAAAGACATGAACCTGTTTGACCCGAACGAACCGTGGAAAAAAACAAAAATCCCAGGCGGCACCTATACGCTGCGCGAGCTTTTAATTCCGGTGTTCAAAAACGGAACCTGCGTCTACGATTCCCCGAAAGTCATGGATATTCAGGCAGCCTGCACGAAAGAAAAGGATACGATCTGGGATGAGACCAGACGTTTTGTCAATCCGTCCCGCATCTATGTCGATCTCTCCGATAAGCTCTACCGCCTGAAGCACGACCTTTTAAACGAGATGAATGAGGTGTAAACAGTCTCTTTCTTTGAAATATAAAAATGCCGGGTATCAGAACTGACACTTCCTGTGTCTGTCCGATACCCGGCATCTTTTTCTTTTTAGTTAAATCCAACTACTTTCTGTGTAATCTTATATGCTGCAATGGATATTTTTCGTCCGCCTCTGCCCGGCAGATTTGTAGACTGTGCTAAAATTCCGTTGCGCAGACGATGAAACAGTCTTAGATCCCTGCGCTTGATATATCCCCACAGTTCCCGCTTTTTCTCCAGATTTTCCATTGTTTCGGAACGGATGCACATAACTGTGGAAATGACGGTGATGATCTCAAGGTAATTAAACATATAGCTCCGAAGCTTCCGGTTCTGAATCTTCCAGAGATCAAATTCATCGACCATCAGCTTGTTCACCTTGATCTGCTGGTCGATCCGGCTGATCATGACCTTTTCATTGACAGACTGGTCGTCCCTTCCAATAAAATATCTGTAAAAATCAACATCCAGATAATACATCGTATTTACCGATGGAAGCGGCTTGTATACAAAAATGTTATCCACATAAAACGTGTGCTCCGGCAGTTGCAATCCACACTCACGCAGAAGTTTTGTACGATAAATGACGGAATGCATCAACAGATACTTTCCTTTTGTAAAACGTTTGATGTCTCCCCAGGTAAACATCTCATTCTGCGGAAGCTGTTTGGTATAGCGCATAACTTTTTTATGCTTTGCGCCCTGCTTCTCATAAACAAAATTGCTGATAAACATATCAAGCGTTCTGCTTCCGCCCACCAGCTCCTTTAATTTGTCTAAAATCTGATGATAGGCATCTTCGTCCACCCAGTCATCGCTGTCTACAACTTTAAAATAAAGTCCTGTTGCGTTAGCGATCCCGGTATTGACCGCTCCGCCATGTCCTGCATTTTCCTGATGAATTGCTCTTACAATAGACGGATACTTCCTCTCGTATGCATCCGCGATCTCTGCCGTCGCATCCTTAGAACCGTCATCGACGATCAAAATCTCCACATCTTCTCCGCCCTTTAACAGGGAATCCACGCATTTTTCCATATAATCCTGTGAATTGTAGCATGGAACCGCAATCGATAATATCTTCATTGATCTGCTCCTTAGTCTCTATTCGTGTTTTATCTTGTCGTACTTATTTATGTTTCTTTCTTCTCCATTATACACGGACGTATTTGAATCTCCAAACTATTTTTTCTTATAAATTTCTTAACTCCTGTTTATTTGTTCATATTTTATTTACAAAAACATCATAAACTCAACATACCCTCTTCACATCTTCCCGGTATAGTAAGAGCATAGAAAAAAAGCCAAATGATATGACATCATTTATACTTTTTCATAGACCTTGCATTGATGTGCAAGGTTCCTCCCAAAAATAATGAGTTGCTTTTCTTATATATAATTCTTTTCATAGGAAAAAGGTCGCCTCCTCGGCGATCTTTTTTTGTCATCGCGCTAAAGAAGATCACTCGGCAAAGCGTTCATTTCCCAGACGCAGATTCATATATTTCGTATAAGCTGCAAATGCCGCAGGAATCGGATAACGTTTCTCCGAATCCTCCACCTCCACAAAAAACAGTCCTGACTGCTCAGTCTCAAGCTCCGATACCCGGATCATATAACCTCTCATGTGCCACTCGATATGGGAAAAAATATGCTTTGCATCTTCGAGCTTTTCGATATGCACCGGAACAAGATTCTGCGCCCTCACATAGTCGAGCACTTCTTTCTCACTGAGATGTCCCGCAAGATTGGGAAATTCATAAAGTCCCGCGAGCAAACCCTTTTTCGGGCGTTTATGCAGCACGATCTTGTCTCCGTCCCGAATGATGAGCACCGTCTTATCCTCGATCCGGCGCGGCTTTGCCTTAGATTTTACCGGAAGTTCCTGCCAGATCCCCTGTTTATGCGCCTCACAGAAACGCTCCCACGGGCACTGCTCACACTGTGGTTCTCCGTTCGGCAGACACACAGTCGCTCCAAGTTCCATGAGTGCCTGATTAAACGCCCCAGCCGCATTCTTTGGGATCACCCGAAGCAATGACTGTTCCACCGCATTTTTCACACTCTGCTTCATGATATCCGAATCATCCGCCGTCACTCTTGTGATCACACGCAGGACATTTCCGTCCACTGCCGGAACCGGTATCCCATAAGCGATCGATGCGATGGCTCCTGCCGTATAATGCCCGATCCCTTTTAACGCAAGCAGCTTTTCATAATCCGCCGGCAGTTCTCCATCATATTCTTCCATCACTGTACGTGCGGCAGTCTGCATATTGCGCACACGGTTATAATAGCCCAGTCCTTCCCAAAGCTTTAACAGCCGCTCCTCACTGCATTCCGCAAGCGATGCCACATCCGGCAGTTCCCCGGTGAATCGCTCAAAATATGGCTTGACCGCCTCCACTCTGGTCTGCTGAAGCATGATCTCTGACACCCAGACACGATAAGGTGTCGGTTCTTCCCGCCAGGGCAGGACTCTTGCGTGTCCACCAAACCACAAAAGCAGCGGTTCTACGATCTGTTCTAAATCAAAATCCTGTTTCATTTTTCCCTTCTTTTATTTCCTCTTCGTTCTTTTTTGTCATTATACTACACTTTTCCTCTTCCTTCTATATAAAAAACCCGGTAAAGTATGGCAAAAGAGATTGACAAAAGTTTATCAAAGTTATAAGATGAAACTATATAAAACTTGGTCACAAAAACCGAACGAATTTCAAATTTTTTAGGAGGTTTCTACAATGAACAATTTAACTTTAGACGTTGAAAACGAAGTTGCAGTCCTTACGATCAACAGACCTAAGGCTCTCAACGCACTGAATTCTGAAACACTGGATGAACTCACCGAAGTATTAACTGCGATTGAAGGCAGAGACGATATCAAAGTCGTAATCTTAACCGGTGCCGGAGAAAAATCTTTCGTTGCAGGTGCTGACATCTCTGAAATGATTAACTTTACTGCTCCGGAAGCAAGAGCTTTCGGTATCCGCGCTTCTGTTCCGTTCTTCAAACTGCAGAATATGCGTCAGGTAACGATTGCAGCCGTAAACGGCTTCGCACTTGGCGGCGGATGTGAGATCTGCATGGCATGTGATATCCGTATCGCTTCTGACAATGCCGTATTCGGCCAGCCGGAATGCGGACTTGGTATCATCCCTGGATTCGGTGGTACACAGAGACTTGCTCGTTTAGTCGGCATGGGCAGAGCAAAAGAAATGATCTTTACCTGCAGCAATATCGATGCAGCAGAAGCTTATCGTATCGGCCTTGTAAACAAAGTTGTTCCGCAGGAAGAACTTATGGATACTGCAAAGAAGATGGCTTCTAAGATCCTTCGTAACGGCAGCTACGCTGTTTCTGTTGCAAAAGCAGCGATCAACAACGGCTATGATATGGACATCAAGAACGCTGTTGAAATGGAAGCAAATCTGTTCGGTGTTGTAAACGATACACACGACAAAAAGGAAGGCATGAGCGCTTTCTTAGAGAAGAGAAAAGAAAAGAACTTCACAGATTTCTAAATCGAAGAAAACTTCACATAAGGATATTTAAGGACCGCTTGCTTTTTGCTGGCGGTTCTTTTACAATTATTTTAAAACAAGGAGGAATTGTTCATGCTAGAAAAAAACATTGGATTTATCGGCTGTGGAAATATGGGGAGCGCAATGATCGGCGGTATCGTAGGCTCCGGTCTGGCAGCGGCATCACAGGTCATCGCAAGTGCCCACACTTCCGCTACCTTAGAGAAGATAAAAAATCAGTATCCCATACGCACCACTCTTTCCAACAAAGAGGTCGCAGGTGCGGCTGACATCTTATTCCTTGCGGTCAAACCGTATCTCTATGAGGAAGTCATAGGAGAGATCAAAGATGTCGTTTCGGATGACACCGTGATCGTTGCGATCGCTGCAGGACAGTCCATCGAAAAGATCGAGGGCTATTTCGGACACCCGGTAAAACTGGTACGTTCCATGCCGAATACCCCTGCTATGGTCTTAGAGGCAATGTCCGCACTCACACCAAATGCTGTGGTAACAAAAGAAGAGCTTGACACGGTCATTTCTATTTTCAACAGTTTCGGAAAATGCGAAGTCATACCGGAAAAACTGATGGATGCCGTAACCGGAGTCAGCGGTTCTTCCCCTGCTTATGTATATATGTTCATTGAAGCAATGGCGGACGCCGCTGTCTGGGATGGCATGCCGCGCGCACAGGCATACAAATTCGCTGCACAGTCCGTACTTGGTGCCGCAAAAATGGTACTGGAGACCGGAAAACATCCGGGTGAATTAAAAGATGCCGTATGCTCTCCGGGCGGAACCACGATCGCCGCAGTTGCTGCCTTAGAAGCAGATAATCTGCGCGGAACCGTGATGAATGCCCAGCACGCATGTACGGAAAAATCTAAAGAGATGAGCAGATAATCTGACATAAATATAAAAAGGAAACGGAGGTTGTTATTATGTGGGCTGACACAAGCGTTTTTTACCAGATCTATCCGTTGGGATTTTGCGGTGCACCTTTTGAAAATGACGGGGTACTCACCAATCGTATTGCAAAGGTCGATGACTGGATTCCGCATATCAAAAAAATCGGGGCAAATGCCATTTACTTTTCCCCGGTCTTTGAATCCGATACACACGGCTACAACACCAGAGATTATAAGAAGATCGATGTACGGCTTGGCACAAACGAGGACTTCAAAGCCGTCTGTGACCATCTGCACGACGCAGGGATCAAAGTCGTTTTAGACGGCGTATTTAATCATGTGGGACGCGGATTTTTCGGTTTTCAGGATGTATTAAAGAATCGTGAGGCTTCTCCGTACAAGGACTGGTTTTTCATTCATTTTGACGGAAATTCCAACTACAATGACGGTCTGTGGTACGAGGGATGGGAAGGAAATTTTGATCTTGTCAAATTAAATCTTCGAAATGAGGAGGTTGTCTCCTACCTGTTTTCCTGCATTGAATACTGGATCTCTTATTTTGATATTGATGGGCTTCGGTTAGATGTGGCTTACTGTCTGGATCACGACTTTTTAAAACGGCTGCGCGCGTTCTGTGACTCCAAAAAGGCGGAATTTTTCCTGGTCGGTGAAACACTGCATGGCGATTACAACCAGCTCATGAACGATGCCATGCTGCACTCCGTAACAAACTACGAGTGCTATAAAGGACTTTATTCCAGCTTTAACTGCATGAATATGTTTGAGATCAACCACTCCCTGCTGCGCCAGTTTGGTCCGGAGGACTGGACACTCTACAAAGGAAAACATCTTCTTAGCTTTGTCGACAACCATGATGTGACCCGTATTGCAAGCATTTTGACAAATAAAAGACATCTGCCGCTCATCTATGCGCTGATGTTTTGTATGCCCGGCATTCCATGTGTCTACTACGGCAGTGAATGGGGTGCCGAGGCCAGAAAAGAAAACGGTGATCCGGCTCTGCGCGCCTGCTTTGATGCTCCGACAGAAAACGAACTGACGGATCACATAAAACGCCTTGCCGAAATCAAAAAAGCATCGGACGCTTTAAATTACGGAAGCTTCCGCTCCGTCCTGCTCACCAATAAACAGTGTATCTTTGAGCGGAAATGCGATTCCGAGCGCATCCTGCTCGCACTCAATGCGGACGAAAATCCGTTTGATGCACATTTTGACGCCGGATGCGGTCGTGCCGAAGAACTGCTCACACAGACCACACATGATTTTGGCGGCTGCAGTACACTTGCGCCTTACACTGCTTATATCTGGAAAATGGAAACGGTATAACAAAAGCACAAGCACGAGTAAGCGCAAAGGAAGTACAAAGTAACTGCCATATTTTAATAACTATTGCCCTCTCAAAATGAGAGGGCAATTTTTGAAGGGGTGAAAATATGAATTTATTTAGATCATTTGGTAAAAGAAATGCGGAACAATCCGCAGAACTGCCGCTGCATTACCATTCACACAGCACCTCATCATAAAGGCAGTCTAAAAACCGCTTTACCAGCTTTTCGATATTATCAAAGTAGATCTCCGTCACGCCATTGTCAAATGAAAGCTCATTGCCAATTTCCGCGATCACATCCGCAATATCCTGATTCAGCGCATCTACTGCATTCTCCACGATCTCTTCAAACGCACAGTACGCATCACTGGTCAGATACAGAATATAATTTTCCTTCTTCATTCTGCCCTTCGCCTGATACTCCTCGGTAAACAAGTCTCTGCCGTACTCCGCCGCCACTTCCTCAAAATCATTTTTTACGGTTTTATATTCCACCGGCACATAATTTTCTTCAAAAAATTTCTCAAAGGATGCCTTATCCTGTGGTGCATTCTGTTTCATGTTTTTCTCCTATCTTCTGTCCTTGTTAAATCTCCGTTTTTCCCAGACTCCGGATCTGCTGCAACGCCTGTTCCGGCAGGATCACTCTGCCATGTTCTTCCAGGTATGCCTTCATTCTTCCGTCCGAATAAATACCTTCCGTAAAGTCCAGCGATGCTCCAAGCAGTTTACATAATTCAGAATCTGTAAGCGGAGCCTTTTCAAGTATCAAGTAAAATCTTCCATGGCTCTCAAGCTTATACAGACTGTTTTTTGCTGCCGTACTGCACATCACACCAGAGCAAAAACGCATTACATGATCTAATGATGCAAACTCAAGCTCATATACATCCCGATCCAGCCTGCCGCTCTCACGGATCAGATCATCGATACTCTTCGCCGCTTTCGTCTCCTCCCTGTCTCCTGCATTGCGGGTTATCTCCGCGGTCTGGTTCGTTACCTCTTTTAAGACCTCCACCGCGGAACGCAGATTCTTTATCATCTCCATGATATTCTGCTCCTGCTTCTCAGAAAACGTCAGCACGAGCGTCCGGTTATCCAGAACCGCTACCTGCACCGAGACCGGTCCGCCCTGCACCTTGTAGTCCACTTCCTCTTCTGCCATGGCAATGACCCTGCGGACAAATTCTTCTGTTTTTTCTTTATTATTTAAAAAATCATCCAGCGCAAGCCCGTTCTCATTTAATTCTTCCTCCGAAATCAGACAGCGCACGGTATCCGTACTAATCCTCTTAAACTTCATGTCATCACTTCCTGTAAAACAAAAACTGTTTCCACATATCCTATCCATTACTATACAATAAAATGAAAATTAATTCAATCTGTTTTCGCAAACATATGTTCACATTTCTTGGAAATTATGTTAAAATAAATATAACTTATGACGTATATACTATCATTATAAAAAGAAAGGAGCCGTCCGATGGAATCTGTTATTTTTCACATAGATGTCAACTCCGCTTTTCTAAGCTGGACATCCGTTCATAATCTGGAAACAGAGAGCGGCCCAGATCTGCGCACGCTCCCTGCGATCATCGGCGGCGACCAAAAGAACCGCCACGGCATCGTCCTTGCAAAATCCGAGTCTGCAAAAGCCTTCGGCATCCGCACCGGAGAACCTGTTGTCTCCGCCTTCCGCAAATGTCCGTTTCTTGTCACCCAGGCACCGGATCATGCGCTCTATCAGGAATACAGCAGAAAAATGATGGATCTTCTGCACACCTATACACCGGATATCGAACAACTCTCCATTGATGAATGCTTTTTGGATTTCACTCCGATCTCCCGCCTGTATGAGTCCCCGATCGCCGCTGCCACCCAGATCAAAGATGACATCCGCTCACGCTTTCATTTTACGGTAAATATCGGAATCGCCCCGAACAAGCTGTTAGCTAAGATGGCAAGTGATTTTAAAAAGCCCGACCGCATCCATACTCTGTTTTTTGACGAGATCCCGGAAAAAATGTGGACGCTTTCTGTGGATGACCTCTACATGGTAGGACATTCCAGTGCCAGCCGCTTAAAAAGCTTCGGCATCCGCACAATCGGCGATCTTGCCCATACGGATGTAGACTTTTTAAAGCGTGAGTTCAAAAGCCACGGCGTCCAGATGTGGGAATATGCCAACGGCATCGACCATTCCATCGTAGATCCTGCTGAACACGAATTGAAATGTGTCGGTAATTCCGTAACTCTACGTGAAGATGCCAAGACTGAAGAAGAAGCCAAACGCGCACTTTTAAGTCTCGCCGAAACCGTGTCCGAACGACTGCGCGGCGGCGGACAGATCGCACAGTCCGTCACGGTCGAGATCAAATATTCTGATTTTTCATCCTTTTCACACCAGATGCCCTTTTTTACGCCAACGAACACGACCGGCACGATCTACGATGCCGCCTGCCATCTGTTTCATGAGCTCTGGAACGGAAAACCCATCCGCCTTTTAGGTATCCGCACCGCCAAACTGCTGCCCGCCGATGCCCCGATCCAGATGAGCATTTTTGATTTTGCCGATACCGAAACCGCCAATAGTATCCTTCATTCTGCTGATACGCAGGATACAAAAAAAAATCCAGAAAACTCTGCCGCATCAATCCCCTCCATCCCGGACACCGCCGAACGTGCCAGCCGTCTGAAGCGTCTGGATGCCGCCGTAGATTCGATCCGCCACAAATACGGCAGCGAAGCAATCGTGCGCGGCAGCTTTCTAAAGAATGCCAACGAATTTAAACCAAAGGCAAAACAAAAAAATCCTGACACCACGCAGGAGTAAACTTCTATCTGCACCGTATTTTCGAAAAAAGCAGACATCCACACCCTTTTGGGTGTGAATGTCCGCCTCTCTGCTGTTACTTTATACTGTTATCATCCCTCTATGATCTTCTGATATGCGAACGTGATAAAATAGATGAGTGATGCCACGATAATAATCATCGGTCCTGTTGCCACGTTCGTAAAATACGAAATGATCAATCCTAAAACCCCCGAAAACATCGAGAATAGAATCGCAAAAAAATGATACTCCCTGAGATTGACCGCAAGATTTCTGCTGCTTGCCGCCGGTAAGATGAGCAGTGCATTGATAATAAGAATACCTACCCATTTGATCGACAGCATAACGATCAGTGCGATCAGCACTGCGAACAGATTCTCTAACAGTGTTGCCGGTATATGACGGCTTCGCGCCAGAGTCCGGTGCATACTGACTGCGTTCAATTTATTGAACGCCGCAAACCAGAATATCAGCGTAACCACAAAGATCACGATCAAATACAGGATCTCCCGGTTTGTGATGCTTAAAATATCTCCAACCAGCAGACTCGAATATTTACTGAAATTTCCGCCCTTCGAAAGGATCGCCAGACCTACTGCGACCGAGCATGAGGAAAAAACCGATATGATCGTATCCGTAGATGCCGTGCTCCTGCTGCTGATCTTATTTAACAAAAGTGCAAAGATGACCGCAAAAACGATCATGGAAAGATTTGTGTCTGTCACACCGAGCACAACACCGACTGCAATCCCAGTCAGCGCAGAGTGACCGAGTGCGTCCGAGAAAAATGCCATTTTCCGGTTTACGATCATTGTTCCGAGCAGTCCGAACAGCGGTGTAATGATAAGTACCGCGAGAAACGCACTGCGCATAAAACTATACTGCCACCATCCGGTGAAAAATTCGATCATGCCCTCACCTCCGCTCCGAATACCTGTTTAAATTCTTCTGACTGAAATACTTCTTTTACCGTTCCCTGTTTTAAGATCTTCTGATCCAGTAAGATCACCTTGTCTGCATATTTTGCCACGTAATCCAGATCATGGGAAATTAAGATTGTTGCCAGATCAAAATGCTTTTTCAGATAGTCGATCCTCTTGTAAAACAGCTCCATACCGTTTTGGTCGATCCCGGATACCGGCTCATCTAAAAGCAGGAGATTCGGCTCATCCATAACCGCCATTGAAAGCAGTACACGCTGCAGTTCTCCGCCGGAAAGATTGCACACCTGCTTGTCGATCAGATAATCTGCCTCAAACACTTTCAGGCTTTCCCTGATCTCCTCATACAGCGCCCTCTTTTTATGGAAAAACACCGGATAATTTGACTGGTAACTTGCGATCATATCATAAACGCTGATCGGCGTATTCTTCTCAATGTTCATGCTCTGCGGCACATAGCCGATCTTCAATTTCTGGATCTTTCCGTCCTCTCTGTCTTTAAACTCGATATTTCCCTCATGCGGAATATCTCCGAGCATCGCCTTGACCAGCGTGGACTTTCCCGCTCCATTCTTTCCGATGATCGCTGTCAGGGTTCCGCAGTGAATATGCAGATTGATGTCGGAAAGGATCGTCTGTCCGCCGATCGCAACACCAAGATGGTTCACCTTAATGCAATGAAGCCCGCATGGTTCAATGATCTTTTTCATCTGAAAATACCTCCTTTAACAGGTTGATATTCTGCTGCATGGCACCTAAATAGCTGTCCGCATCATAATCACCGCGCACCAGTGTGTCCAAATAGCAGACCTTCGCGTCAGTCTCACTCTCCACGGTATCTCCCATATCTTTTCCATAAAGTTCCTCAGCAAGGATCACCTGCACACCGCCATCCTGCACCGCGCGCACAACATCTGCGACTTCACCTGCGCTGACCTGACGTTCTTCATCCAGATCCATTACATAAGAAACCTGCATCCCATATTCTTCCGCCACATATTCATATGCTTCATGAAAAATAACGATTTCTTTGCCTTCCATAAGCGGCTTTATCGCATCCGCTTCTTCTTTTAAGGATGAAAGCTTGTCCAGATATGCATCCGCATTTTCCGAAAACTTCTCCGCATCCGCAGGATCTGCCGCCGAAAGCTCCCCAGCGATCGTCTTTACCTGCGTCATATAATCTTCGATATTCATCCACGCATGCGCATTATCCTCGATCAGATCTACCTGCCCGCTGGCATTTATGATCGTAAGTTTCGGATACTGCTCTGCTGCTTCTTCAAGAAAACTCTCAATACCGCCGCCGTTTACAACAAAAGCATCCGCCGTCGATAAAAGCTGCATATCCGCCGGTGTAAGCTGATAATCATGCAGACAGCCGGTCTGCGGCTCACTTAAATTCTCAAGCCGGATACGATCATTGTCTCCGACTACATTGAGTGCCGCGATATACATCGGATAAAACGAGGTAACGACCGTATATTGATCTGCTTCTTTTTCCTCCGTGTGGTTTACATAAATCCCAGTCAGTCCAACACCCAAAAGAAGCAGAACTGCCAGCATGACTGTGACAAATACATATTTCTTCTTCATAACTCTTATTTCTTCTCCGTTTCATAACCAACCAACTCATCCATCAGCTCCCAGATCTCATCCCGTCCCTGCTTTGTCAGTGCAGAATACGGAATGATCCTTGTCCCCGGCTTTACATTTAATCCTTCCTTCACTGTCTTTACCGCTTTCTGGATCTGGCTTCGTTTGATCTTATCAAGTTTCGTTGCTACGATGATCGGATCATACCCCTGATACACGATCCACTCATACATCATTTTGTCATTTGCCGACGGCTCATGGCGGATATCAATAAGCAAAAATACTGCCTTTAACTGTTTTGAGGTGTGAAGATAATTTTCGATCATCTTCCCCCATTTTTTCTTTTCATTCTCCGACACTTTTGCGTAACCATAGCCCGGCAGATCGACCAGATACATGAACTGATTGATGTTATAAAAATTGATCGTCTGGGTCTTTCCCGGCTGGGAAGATGTCCGGGCAAGCGATTTTCGGTTCATGAGTCCGTTGATCAGCGACGATTTTCCGACATTGGATTTTCCGGCAAACGCCACCTCCGGCAGCTCTGTGTCTGGTATTTTACTCGTCACGCCGCAGACGATCTCCAATTCTACATTTTTAATGACCATAATTTTCCTCTTTCTATTTCACAAACGCCACATCCAGAACATCCTGCATGTGCTCCACAAATACGATTTCCAGTCCTTTTTTGATCTCCGATGAGATTTCTGCAACATCTTTTTCGTTTTTCTTTGGCACGCAGACCGTTACAATACCTGCATTTTTCGCCGCAAGGATCTTCTCTTTCAATCCGCCGATCGGCAGTACCCTGCCCCGCAGTGTGATTTCTCCGGTCATCGCCACATCCGCACGCACCGGTTTTTTCGTGATCGCGGAAAGCATCGCTGTTGCCATTGTGATTCCGGCAGAAGGGCCGTCTTTGGGAACCGCTCCTTCCGGAATATGGATATGGATGTCATGCTCTGTAAAATATTTCTTTCCGATCCCATAGTCCTCGCTGATCGACCGGATATAACTGATTCCCGTCTGCGCCGACTCTTTCATGACATCACCAAGCTGTCCGGTCAGCTTGAACGCCCCCTTACCAGGCATTACGTTCACTTCGATCTCCAGCGTATCTCCGCCAACGCTCGTCCACGCCAGTCCGCGCACGATACCGATCTCATCCGTCTCATTTCTGCGGTCATACGTATAGCGTTCTCTTCCCAGATACCCGGAAAGATTCTGCTCTGTGATCTTTATGGACTTCTTCTCTCCCTCATAGATCTTCCGCGCAGCTTTTCTGCATATTTCTCCGAGCTTGCGTTCTAAGTTACGCACACCCGCCTCTCTGGTATAACCATGAATAATCTTTCGCACTGCCCCTGCACTGATGGAAAGTTCTTCTTCCTTTAAACCGTTTCTCTCTTTCTGCTTCTTTAACAGATGCTCCTTTGCGATGTGTTCCTTTTCATTCTCGGTATAACTCGAAACCTCGATCAGTTCCATACGATCTAAAAGCGGTCTTGGAATTCCCTGCAGAGAATTTGCAGTCGCGATAAAAAGCACCTCCGAGAGGTCGATCGGAACCTCCACATAGTGATCCCGGAACTTCTTGTTCTGCTCTGCATCCAGCACCTCAAGAAGTGCCGATGCTGTATCTCCCTTATAATCCTGACTCATCTTATCGATCTCATCTAAGAGCATCAACGGATTTTTTACTCCCGCACTCCGCAGTCCGTTCACGATACGCCCCGGCATCGCACCGACATAGGTTCTGCGGTGTCCGCGGATCTCCGCCTCATCCCGCACTCCGCCAAGTGAAATACGCACATACTTTTTGTCCAGTGCCCGTGCAACCGAACGCGCGATACTGGTTTTTCCGGTTCCCGGCGGTCCCACCAGACAGATGATCGGACTCTCTCCCTTCTTCGTCAGATTGCGCACCGCAAGAAATTCGAGCATACGCTCTTTTACCTTTTCGAGTCCATAATGATCTTCATTTAAGATCTTTTCCGCATTTTTTAAGCTCTTATTGTCTTTGGACGCTTTATTCCACGGAAGCTCCAACAGCGTTTCGATATAACCTCTCGTCACCGCACTCTCAGAAGAATTGGAACTAATGTTCTTAAACCGCAAGATCTCTTTTTTTATCTTTTCTTTTGTCTCCGCATCTGCTTTTAATCCATTTAGTTCTTCTAAAAATCTGTCTGCATCGGACTCGGTATTTTCCTCTCCAAGCTCCTCGCGTATGACTTTCATCTGTTCCCGCAGCAGATATTCTTTCTGATTTTTGTCCACCTGTGCCTTTACTTTTTTCTGAAACTCATTTTTGAGATCCATGATCTGTATCTCACTAAATAAAAGCGCCACCAGCACTTCATAGCGTTCGGTCAGCGTGACTGCTTCTAATATTTTCTGCTTCTGTTCAAACCGCACCGGCAGATTATTGGAGATCTGATCCATGACTTTCTCAAGATCTGTTCCTTCTTTGATCTGCTTTAAAAAATCCTTGCCGATCTTCGGATTTGCCATGCAGTATTTACTAAATGTTTCCTGTACGCCACGCAGCATAGCTTCTTTGGCTCCGTCCGAAAGTTCTTCCACATCCCCGAAGGTAATGACTTCCGCCGCCAGATACGTTTCCTCCGCAAAAAGTTCCTGTAACTGGGCACGCTCAGTTCCCTCTACCAGAACACGCACAATATTATCCTGCATCTTAATGACCTGTTTGATCGATGCAAGAATTCCGATCTGATATAAATCTTCCGCTTCCGGCTCATTCAGCTCTGCGTTTTTCTGCGTGACAAGAAAGATCTGCTCATCATCCATCATTGCCTGTTCCACGGCATGGATCGAACGCTCCCTGCTCACATCAAAATGGGCGATCATTCCCGGAAGAATCGTCATCCCGCGCAGCGCTACCGCCGGAACTTTTTTTATCTGTTCACTCACGATCCGCTTCCTCCCATTGTTTTTCCATTTAGAAAATAAACTGCCTGAAAGTGCAGGCAGTTTATTTTTTTATCCTATATTTATTCCGATTTACGCGCTTTTTTCATTTCCTGTACAAGTAAGGAGTGCCGCTTCCTGCCCCATCACCGTATCCTTTGTGATGGTACACTTGGTAATGCTCTCATCCGATGGGATCTTATACATCAGATCCATCATCGTCTCTTCCATGATCGCACGCAGTCCTCGCGCTCCCGTCTTACGTTCCATGGTCTTTTCTGCGATAGCCTCGATCGCATCCGGACTAAATTCCAGTTCCACGCCATCCAGTTCAAATAGCTTTCTGTACTGTTTTACCAGAGAATTCTTCGGCTCAGTCAGAATACGCACCATCGCATCTTTATCCAACAGATCCAAAGATACTGTGACCGGAACACGACCTACAAATTCCGGGATCAGTCCAAATTTCATGAAATCCTGCGGAAGTGCTTTTTTAAACAGTTCTCCCACATTCTTTTCTTCTTTTTCCGAAAGGATTCCGTTAAATCCGATCGTTTTTTCATCCATACGGCTTTCAATGATCTTATCCAGTCCGTCAAATGCTCCACCGCAGATGAAAAGAATATTGGTCGTATCGATCTGGATCAGCTCCTGCTGCGGATGCTTTCTTCCACCCTGTGGCGGAACCGATGCAACTGTACCCTCTAAGATCTTCAACAATGCCTGCTGAACGCCTTCTCCGGATACATCTCTGGTAATCGAAACATTCTCGGATTTTTTCGTGATCTTATCTATCTCATCGATATAGATGATTCCGCACTGCGCACGCTCGATATCGTAATCTGCCGCCTGGATCAGCTTTAACAGAATATTCTCAACGTCCTCACCGACATAACCTGCCTCGGTCAGTGTCGTTGCGTCCGCGATCGCAAACGGTACATTTAAAACACGCGCAAGTGTCTGTGCGAGCAGCGTCTTACCAGATCCAGTCGGGCCGAGCATCAGGATATTGCTCTTTTGCAGTTCCACACTGTCATCCACTTCTGCCGTAATTCTCTTATAATGATTGTATACCGCAACAGAAAGCACTTTCTTTGCCTGTTCCTGTCCGATCACATATTCATCCAGAAACGCTTTCATCTCTTCCGGTTTGATCAGATTGATTTCCTGTGCTACCGCTTCTTCCGGCACATCGTTCTCATCCAATTCTTCTTCTATAATTTCTGAACAGATGTCTACACACTCATCGCAGATATATGCTCCGTTCGGGCCTGCGATCAGCTTGCGGACCTGATCCTGGGATTTTCCGCAAAAAGAGCACCTGATTTTTTCCTCGTTATTTCTGCCTGCCATTCTTTCACCCCGTTAAATCTTAATTTTCTACTTCATCTTATCTGATTTTTCATAAGAAAGCAACAGGGACAGTGCATAAAAACGTACTGTCCCCCTGAATTTTTCTTATCTGCTTGTAATAATATCATCAATCAGACCATATTCTTTTGCTTCTTCCGCAGAAAGATAATGGTCTCTTTCGGTATCTGCACATACGGTCTCATATGGCTTTCCAGTATTTGCTGCCAAAATCTCATTTAATTTCTTTTTGGTCTTTAAGATATTCTCTGCAGCGATCTCGATCTCGGTAGCCTGACCTTTCGCTCCGCCGGATGGCTGATGAATCATAATCTCTGCATTCGGGAGTGCAAAACGTTTGCCCTTCGCACCGCCCGCTAACAGGAACGCGCCCATGCTCGCTGCCAGTCCGATACAGATCGTAGACACATCACATTTGATATACTGCATGGTATCATAAATCGCAAGTCCCGCTGTAACCATTCCTCCCGGGGAATTGATATATAACTGGATATCCTTGCCCGGATCTTCGGACTCTAAAAACAATAACTGTGCAACCGTAAGGCTTGCTGTCGTCTCGTTGACCTCTTCCCCAAGGAAGATAATACGGTCTTTTAATAATCTGGAGTAAATGTCGTAATTCCGTTCTCCTCTGCTTGTCTGTTCAATGACATAAGGTACTAAACTCATATTCCTGATCCTTCCTCCAATCTGATCTGAAAGGGCGCTTATTCCTCTTATTCTTCTGTCTCAGCTTCTGCTTCTTTTTCTTTCTTGCTCTTAGCTTTTGCGCGCTCTTTTACGTTTTCCATGATGAGATCTACTGCTTTCTGGATTGCCAGATCTCTCTTCATGCTTTCCTTTTCGGAATCGCCCATATATTCTTTTAATTTATCAGCTTCCATTCCGTAAGCTTTTGCCATCTTTTCGATTTCTTCTGCTACTTCATCATCAGAAATTTCGATGTTTTCTTCTTTTGCGATCTGCTCTAATACAAGGCTGCTCTTAA
>CAYMCM010000006.1:0-56306 GCA_964388945.1 uncultured Roseburia sp. | reverse complement strand
TTTCGTTTTGTACCCGCTTTTCGAAAAACTTTTTTAAGTAGTTCTCAAAAAACATCATGACCGGATTCAGCAGATAGGCAACCACCAGTCCGATGCTGATCGGCTGTAACACCTTCATCAGTTTCTTCCAGCCGGATGCAAAACCGTTATAACGATAGATCAGGAAGAACACAAGGATACAGCAGCAAAATACCGCAAACACCAGCAATGCGATCGTCAGATATGATTTCAGGTTAAAATCTGCCCTCTCCTTTTTCCCATGCTCCTGTGGAACTTTTTTTTCCTGCTCTTTCATGTATTCTTCCTCTCCTTTAACCTCTGTAATAATTAATGAGACATCCTTTGAGGATAATGGTTCTCTCATCCTCGGTCAGTTCACCCATCTGAAGTGCGAAAGGACGCATTGCTCCGTCTTTTACGACAAATGCATCAATCTTTGTCTTCTTCTGTTCGATCGCTTCTCTGATCTTCGGCACAAACAGATAATCTCCATTCTCAAACGGCAGATCACCTTCCGGGATCAGGAATGGAAGCATACCCCAGTTTATCAGGTTCGAGCGGTAACGCTTGGTCGCATATTCATTTGCAATGTTTGCCCAGCCGCCTAATACCTTCTGACAGGATGCCGCCTGCTCACGCGCAGAACCGTCTCCCGGTTTCACTGCAAATATCGTACTTCCGACACCAAGGTTTTCTTTTGTCACATCTGTATATTCTTTTTTAATTGTTTCAACAACAGGTGCGATTTCTGCAAATCCTTCTTCCGGATTCTTTCCTTCTTCGATTGCTTTCTGTGCTTTCTGTACTTCTTTGGCACGTCCAACATATGCCGGATCTTTTCTGGAAAGCGCAAACTCTGCCAGTCCAAGCGGGTTGGAACGGAAAGAGGAAGTCTCACCGGACGGGATCAGCTCATCTGTCGTGGTGACCGGATCGTGGATCTCGGATACGACTTTTAATACCATATGTTCCGGAAGTGCGCTCATTGCCGGCCAGTCTTTGATGTTCGGTCCGAACTGAATCTCAACGGATGGATCTGCCACACCTTTGGAATCAAATACACGATTCTCGTAAATTGTCTTGTCAAAGAAATATTTCGGTTTTGTATAGTCCACATCCATATCAGCCGCAGAAGTAAGAATACCCTTATTTGCCGCAGTTGCCGCGATGGAACGCGCATCCATAAGCGCAACGGAAGACACCTGTCCGTTTTGTACCTTAGAACCTTCACGGTTCGGGAAGTTTCTGGTCGAATGGCGGATGGAAAATGCGTTGTTTGCCGGTGTGTCACCTGCACCAAAACACGGTCCGCAGAACGCAGTCTTTACGATCGCTCCGGTCTGCATCAGATCTGCTACTGCACCATTCTTCACCAGTTCCATGTAAACCGGTGTACTTGCCGGATATACACTGAGTGTAAATTCATTCGCACCGATGGATCTTCCTCTCAGGATGTCTGCCGCATCACAGATATTTTCAAATCCGCCTCCGGCACATCCTGCAATGATACCCTGATCCACATAGAGTTTTCCGTCTCTAACCTTGCTCTTTAAGTCAAGTTTAACTGCTCCGTCAAAGCTGACTTCGGCACGTTTCTCACAGTCATCTAAAATATCCATGAGGTTCGCATTCAGTTCATCGATCGTATAGGTATTGCTCGGATGGAACGGCATTGCGATCATCGGCTTGATCGTGCTAAGATCGATCTCGATCATTCCGTCATAATATGCTACTTTGCCCGGATTTAACTCTTTGTATTCACCGACTCTTCCGTGAATATCATAAAATTCTTTCACCTTTTCATCTGTTCTCCAGATGGATGACAGACAGGTTGTCTCTGTGGTCATAACGTCCACGCCGATACGATAATCTACACTTAAGTTAGAGACACCAGGTCCTACAAATTCCATGACTTTATTTTTTACATAGCCGCGGTCGAATACTTCTCCGATGATCGCAAGCGCGATATCCTGCGGTCCGACACCTTTTGCCGGTGTTCCGGTCAGATACACGCCGACCACGCCAGGCATATTAATATCATAAGTCTTGTTTAAAAGCTGTTTTACAAGCTCCGGTCCGCCTTCGCCGATCGCCATCGTTCCAAGTGCTCCGTAACGGGTATGGGAATCCGATCCGAGGATCATCTTTCCGCCGCCTGCAAGCATCTCGCGTGCGAACTGATGGATAACTGCCTGATGAGGCGGTACATAAACACCACCATATTTCTTTGCGCAGGTCAGACCAAACATGTGGTCATCTTCATTGATGGTTCCGCCTACCGCGCACAGACTGTTATGGCAGTTTGTGAGTACATAGGGAATCGGGAATTTTTCCAGTCCGGATGCACGGGCTGTCTGAATAATACCAACAAATGTGATATCGTGGGATGTCAGCTTGTCAAATTTAATCTGAAGCTTGTCCATATTGCCGGATATATTGTGTTCTTTCAAAATGCCGTAAGCGATCGTGTTTTTTGCCGCCTCGCTGCGCTCTATCGTTTCTCCGGTACGGCTCTTTATGATGTCTGCGGCATCTCTGCCATCTTCCACAAGCTCAGTGCCGTTTAACAAATATGCGCCTTTGTCGTATAATTTCATATCTTTCCCTCCTGAATATGTAAGCAAAATCGGCGGCAAACGCGTCACCGCCGACATAAGTGTTCCTAGTCACACATTATATATGAACTTTTTTCACTTGACAAGTGCTTTAGCACACTAATCTGTTACATTTTGCTCCCGCCTGCCGGAAATGCGCGGGAACCGCACTGAAGCTGTAAAAAGATCGCCGTCCGAAGCAATCGAAAATGCCCCGTCCATGAGTACCGTCAGGTTCTTCGCGATGGAAAGCCCAAGTCCGCTTCCCTCAGTAGTTCGCGCCGTATCTCCGCGGATGAAACGTTCGGTCAGCTCCGTTGTGTCCACCTTAAGTTCCTGCTCGGAAATATTTTTTATGGAAAACTCCATCTCTGTCTCGGTCGCTTCTACGGTCACATACACCCGCGTATGCGCCAGTGCGTATTTTGCCACATTGTTATAGAGGTTTTCCACCACACGCCAGATACGTCTGCCGTCCGCCATAATATACACCGGCTCTTTCGGCAGCTTCGTGATCGTTGTCAGATCCTTGTCCTCAAACTTTTCATTAAACTCCCCGCCAGTCTGGTAAATTAATTCTACAAAATCGATACACTGCATATGAAGCTCAATATTACCTGAACTGATCTTCGATGCTTCCACCAGATCCTCCGTGAGCTGTTTTAAGCGCTGCGCCTTAGAATCCAGAATATCTACATATTCCCGCAAATGTTCATCCTCGATTTGCTCCATCTTTATGAGGTTTACATAATTTATAATAGATGTGAGCGGTGTTTTTATATCGTGGGATACGTTGGTGATCAGATCTGCTTTCATCCGTTCGTTCTTGGTATTTTCATCGACCGCTGAGTAAAGTCCGTCTCCGATATTATTTACCGCATTCGCAAATTTCCGGTTTGATTCGTAAAAACCTTCTGTATCAATCTTAAATTTCAGATTCCCTCCGGCAATCTTATTCACACCTTCAAGCACTTTTGTCTGCTGAATACAGTCGCGCAGCCGATAGTTGACGGCCACCACCATAACAGCCACAGCGCAGATCGCCGCAAAAAGACTGTGATGCACAAATACTCCGTACAGCAAACACATAAAGATGAGGGTTCCGCCCACAAAGCAAACTAATACCTTTGCCGTAGACCGGATATTCAAAAATACCTTTGCCGTCCCGGATATCAGCCAGTAGAGCAGACTGCTTTTCCAGAGCATATCTGCCTTTACCCTTCGTACAAGGCTAAGATACAATACTAAAAAAACACTGTCGCACACGTAGGTCATTGTACCTGCCATGATGAGCATACCTGGGATTTTCCAGTCTCCATATACGACCAGCATTGCTGCTACCGTAGTCAGAACCACAAACAGGAGCAGCGCCACAAAAATGATCTCTGTTTTGATCCGGTCAATCCAGTACAGACGAACCGCTGTATCCCCTTCTTCCACACGCCCTGCTGCCGTTGTAATGAGCACCAATGTCATAATAAATGAGATCACGCTGCCAGCCAGCAGGAAAATTCCACCAATCACCCACGGATGGTATTGCTGAAACTCCTGGTTGGCAGATGCGAAAGAATCCGCATAGGGGAAATCCGTATCCACAGAGATCAAAACCACGGTATCTTCTCCGACTGCCCCTGCCATATGCTCCAACTGGTCGTAAAAATAATCCTCCATGCCTTCGACACTTGTCCGCATACGCAGGGAAACACTATCATAATAGAAATAACTGCCGAAATTCTCCATGACACTTTGTATCTCATCTTCTACTTCCCCATCCGTCATGTTCGTATATACGTCCGAAGAATCACAAGTCTCATAATCACCCGATCCGCTGATCCAGTAACACACATTGGAATCATTCACATCATATTTGTTCAGATAACGCTTATAAAGACCTATATCCGTACTGATATTGTCAAGTACCTGTTCCGTCATCTGCGAAATTCGCTTTACCTGTATCTCATCCATCGTGCCGTCTTCCAGACACTGGTGCAGACTCTTTCCCGACAGCGGTGTATACTCTTCCTGCAAAATCCCCTGTTCGTCTTTTGTATACCCGGAAGCCGACCATTTGAGCAGATCTCCAAGCCGATAACCGGTCACCAGTTCTTCCCACCCGTCTGCTTCGTTTTCATCGGTCTGCTTTAACGTACTGATCCTTCCGCTGGCATAAGACATCACATCGATCACTTTGTCCTCATCATAAGCACCATCTTTTTCAAACTGTTCTTTTAACATCACATACCGGATGATCTCCTGCGAAGTCTTTTGAAATACATCCGAATAATAACCGGAATTTACAAACGACTGATCCAGAATATCATTGGTATTTAACATTTTTTTGTCAAACAGTGCACTAAGTAGCACGATCGAAACTACGAGCAGTACCGCGAATATCTGCTGCAATATCACAAGCAATATTTTTGTTCCTGTTGTATACCGGATTTTTCTCATGGAGTACCTGCCTTTGTTCCGTTAATTTTTATCAATTTTGTATCCAACACCCCAGACCACTTTTAAATAACGCGGTTCCTTCGGGTTGATCTCAATTTTTTCGCGGATATGCCGGATATGTACTGCCACTGTATTGTCAGCTCCTATGGCATCTTCATTCCAGATATTTTCATAGATCTGGTTAATGGAAAATACTTTCCCCTGATTTTTCATTAAAAGCAGCAGAATATTGTACTCGATCGGTGTCAGCTTAACCGTTTCTCCATCTACGGTGACTTCCTTTAAGTCGTCATTGATTGCAAGCCCGCCGACCTGATAAACCGCCTGCCCGTTCTCCGCCGCATTTCCAAGCTTCGTATAACGGCGTAACTGCGATTTCACGCGCGCCACCAGTTCCAACGGATTAAACGGCTTTGTAATATAGTCATCCGCCCCGACATTTAACCCCAGGATCTTATCCGTATCCTCCGATTTTGCCGACAGGATAATGATCGGAATACTGCTTTCTTCACGGATCTTTAATGTCGCACGAATTCCGTCCAGTTTCGGCATCATCACATCAATGATCAGAAGATGGATCTCCTCTTCTTTTAATATCTTCAAGGCATCCTCACCATCATATGCACGGAAAACCTGATACCCTTCCTGCTGTAAATATATTTCGATCGATTCTACGATCTCCTTATCATCATCACAAACTAAAATATTCAATTTCTTCCCACCCTTCCCCCTCATTCTACCAGTTTTTCTTAAAAATAGCTTTCGGTAATTCTTAAGCTTTCTTTAAGATTCCTCCTTTTCTTCTAAAAGTTTCATAAATTCCTCACCCGTGATCGTTTCTTCTTCATAAAGATGCTTTGCGATCTTATGAAGTTTATCCATATTGGAAGAAAGCAGTTCTTCCGCATTCTGATATGCTTTTTTTACAATGGCAACGACCATGTCATCGATGCTCTTTGCCGTCTGCGGCGAGCAGGAAAGCGTACTGTCTCCGCCAAGATATGCGTTTGTCTCCGTCTCAAACGCAACCATGCCAAACTCTTCGCTCATACCATATTTTGTGACCATTGCACGTGCCAGCTTTGTCGCCTGTTCAATATCATTCGAAGCTCCGGTCGAGATGGAATGGAAGATCAGTTCCTCGGCACACCGTCCTCCGGTCAGTGTCGCGATCTTATTCTCCAATTCTTCTTTGGACATCAGGTTTCGTTCTCCTTCATCCACCTGCATCGTATAGCCGAGTGCTCCTGATGTACGCGGTACGATCGTAATCTTTGTAACCGGGGCGGAATGCGTCTGTAGTGCCGCAACAAGAGCATGCCCGACCTCATGATAGGATACCGTCAGCTTCTCTTTATTGGAAAGTATCTTATTCTTCTTCTGATAGCCTGCAATGACTGTTTCGATGCTCTCTTCCATATCTTCCTGCGTTACATACGCCCGGTTCATCTTCACCGCGCGCAGCGCCGCTTCATTTACCATATTTGCAAGTTCCGCTCCCGATGCACCTGCCGCCGCTCTCGCAACCGCGCCAAAATCGACATCATCACCCATTTTTACTTTCTTTGCATGGACTTTTAATATAGCCTCTCTTCCCGCCAGATCCGGAAGTTCTACCGGTACCCTTCTGTCAAAACGTCCCGGACGCAGCAATGCCGGATCTAAAACATCCGGACGGTTTGTCGCGGCAAGGATCACCACACCCTTCGAACCGTCAAAACCGTCCATCTCGGTCAGAAGCTGGTTTAATGTCTGCTCTCTTTCATCGTTCCCGCTCATGCCGTGACCGTCACGTTTCTTTCCGATCGTATCAATCTCATCAATAAATACGATACAAGGTGCCTTTTCATTCGCCTGACGGAACAGATCACGCACTTTAGATGCTCCCATACCAACGAACATCTCCACAAATTCCGAACCGGAAATGGAGAAAAACGGTACATCCGCTTCTCCGGCGACCGCCTTTGCGAGCAAGGTCTTTCCGGTACCAGGAGGTCCTACTAAAAGTGCTCCTTTCGGCATAGACGCACCGATGGAACGATATTTCTCAGGATTGTGCAAAAAGTCCACGATCTCCTGCAAAATCTCTTTTGCCTCATCTTCACCTGCCACATCATCAAACTTGATCCCTGTCTCAGACTGTACATAGATCTTCGCGTTGCTCTTTCCAAACTGCATTGCACCGGAACCGCCGCCCATCCGTTTCATCATGGATCTGCCAAGCAGTTCTCCGAGTCCCGCAAAAATGAGGATCGGTACGATCCAGGTCAGCAGGAAAGAAAGGATCGGACTCATTTCCTTTTGAACCACCCGGTCAAATGAACAGCCTGCCTGATACAAACGTTCTACCAGATTCGGATCTTCAAACGCCGCCGTCTCATAGTAATTCGGTGATTCCTCCTTATCCTGAAAATAGATCATATCATCTTCGATCTGCACTTTGGAAATTTCTTTCTGATCCACCATTTCAAGAAATGTTCCGTAATCCACCTCTTTTACATCCGGCTGAAAAAGATGTGGAAAAAGCAGAAAATTTAGTATAAAAAGAATGACCATTACTATCATATAATAAAATATCATTGGTTTTTTCGGTTTCTGTACCTGCTGCATCGCATAATCTCCCTTCTCTCATTAATATACGAACTTTTCTATTTTGCTTCATGTTAAATCTTGACTTTTGATTTGTCAATGCAATTCATATTTTTATTAGAAATTTCATTTACATTTTAGATTTTAGTCGGTTGACATTATTTTTTTCACATCATACAATAATAACATCTGAAAGAAAATGATCGGAGGCATCAGGATGAAAAAACACTACACTTTTGTTCCGTTAAAAGAAAACGATCTTGCACTGTTCCGCAGAGCCTTAATGGGCAGTCTGTGGTTCCGTCCTGTATTCGGTATCCTTATCCTCCTTTTACTTGCGCGGCTCGGCGTCTTTTATCTTGCTGTGCTGAAAGCTTCCCCGGTCTGTCTCATCTGGTATTCGCTTGCCGCTCTTTTGGCACTCTATGAAACCCTTAACGAATTTCACCGGATCTATTTTATATCTCACTTGAAAAAGTCCGCTCTGCTTCCTTTTATCCATACATCAAAAGCAGACGCATCTTTTTATAACGAAGAAATCCCAAATGGGTTTATCATCCAGACCGAACCTGTCCGTTTCCCTGACATTTCCTGGTGTCAGACCGAACTCTCCCTCATTCTGGATCAGTTCGCGGAAAGCCTGCCCCTGCACGATTATCTTCTGGACTGCCTTTCCAGCAACGATGCATCCCTGATCAACAAAGCCGTGATCTATACGGAAATTATAAAAGACCAGCTTGCGGGCGGCAACCACGCGATCCTTGCCACCCATGACAAACTGGTCAATTATGTAAACTATTCAGAGAAGGCTTCCTAGTCTTCTCTTTTTTCTTCTTTCTGTGTCTTTTGCTTCCACTTAAAATACTCCGCGTCCAGATTTACCTTAACCTCCGGTGTTTCTTTCGGCAGCCCGCGCTCTTTTTCCTGTTCCTTTATCATTTCCGAAACCGCCTGCCCTAAAGCAGTCTGGGATTCCCCTTCCGCCTCGGCCGTTTTCTGGTCTTCTCCTTCTAATGGGATACCGTTTTGGATAAAATACTCCTTATTGATCCTGATTTCCGGCTCCGGATAAGGACTTTTCTTCTTTTCGCTCTTCGCCCAGTTTTTTTTCTTCTGGCGTTCTTTTTCCAGTTCTCTATTGCGCTCCTCGATAATCTGTAAATATTTTTTCGTATCTGCCAGATCATGCAGCTGTCCTTCCAGCTCTAACTGGTTTTCCCGCACCGTATCCTTGCGCTCTTCCAGTTCATTCTTCATCTGCTCAAATACCTCATCCATTGAATCCGAAGCATTCTGGATAATGCGCTGGATATGATTTAACGCTTCGTTTGTGTACATCACTGACGCCGCATAGACATCTTCCGCCATTTTTCCGGCATCCTTTACGATCTTTTCCCCTTTACGCTTGAATTTACGTTCCGCCTCATCATGGCTCTGCTGGGTCATCTCGTACTCATCCATGATATTGTATACACAGATATTCAGATCCTTCAGCAGTCCGAGCAGCTCCTGTCTGCTGACGATCACTCTGTCTTTGGACTGTCCCGCCGGCTCGCCCTTTGCGATCAGCACATGCATACGTCTTAAAATTTTTTCCAGATTATCCTGTGTACTCATTCTTGTGTCTCCCTGCCGTCTTTTCCATATCCTATCTCTAATTTATATTTCGATCAGCTCATACTGATCACTGCCAAGTCCGATCTTTACAGCATGCTCAATGCAGGACTTCCAGTTTGTGTCCGGATGCACCATATGGAAATGGTCACCCTCCTCATGATGATGCTCCGCTAGATGTTCACTTAAGACGCTGCCTGAAATCACCGGCTGACGGTTGCACGCATCCGCACATGCGACATCAAGCGCAACCGGATCAAAAGACGCAAACATACCGACATTCGGGATGATCGGGATGTCATTTTCCGCATGACAATCACAGTTCGGTGACACATCACAAATCAGCGAAATATGAAAACACGGACGCTCCTTACACACCGCAAGGCTGTATTCTGCGATCTTATAATTCAAAACATCATTGGAATCATTGCTGTTCGCATATACCGCATCCTTCGGACAGACTCCGATGCATCTGCCGCAGCCCACGCATTTATCAATGTCAATACTTGCCTTTCCATCTGTAATAGACGGGGCACCATGTGCGCAGATCTTCTTACATGCACCACAGCCCACGCATTTCTCCCCGGCCACATGCGTCTTTCCATCACTGTGCATTTCCATCTTTCCCGCGCGTGAACCGCATCCCATGCCAATGTTTTTCAACGCTCCGCCAAACCCGGTCGCCTCATGTCCTTTAAAATGTGTCAGCGAGATAAACACATCCGCATCCATGATCGCCCGTCCGATCTTTGCCTCTTTTACATACTCTCCATTGATCGGCACATACTCCTCATCTGTTCCCTTTAAGCCGTCCGCAATGATCACATGGCATCCGGTCGAAAACGGCGAAAATCCATTTGCATATGCAGTATCCATATGGTCAAGTGCATTTTTCCGGCTGCCCACATAAAGCGTATTACAGTCTGTAAGAAACGGCTTTCCGCCGTATTCTTTCACCACATCCGCAACTACTTTCGCATAGTTTGGGCGCAGAAAAGCAAGGTTTCCCATCTCACCAAAATGTATCTTGATCGCCGCATAACGGTCCGTAAAATCAATATCCCCAATGCCCGCCGTAACGATCAGCCGGCGCAGCTTCTGTAACAGGTTCTCGTTTCCCGTAGTCTTGAAGGTCGTAAAATATACTTTTGATTTTTCCATCTCATATCCTCCGCTTCCTGTTTTTTCTTTTCTCATTTTACTATGTCCCCGCCAAATCCGCAAGAATTGGTTCACAAAACAAACGCTTTCTTCTTTTTCCCGTTATGATATAATATGGGAAACAAATTCTACCGATGCAATGCTCTTAAATTGACACGTATTTTTGAAAGAAGGACGATTTACTGCATGAATATTATAAAGACTTACGGAAATTGCATAAAAAAATATGCCGAACCGCATCCTGCTGTTTCTCGCAAAATGATCGATATCGGACTCCACTTAGAGCAGTTCCGCACAGAACATTTTGCCGCGAAAGAGATGCCGAAGGCCTATCAGAAATTAAACACGCTCGCCGTAAAAAGTACACGCTTTGCGTTAGAACATCCGGATCAGACCGTCTGGTCGAATCTTTTTGCGCCGGTCGAGATCTTCCAGTGCTTTGGCTTAAATGCGCTTTCCATGGAATGTCTCTCCTCTTTTTTATCCGGTTTTACCTGTGAAGATTATTTTATTGGCCGCGCAGAACAAAAAGGGATCGCTTCCACGCTCTGCTCCTATCATAAAAATTTTATTGGTGCCGTAGACAGCGGTGTCATTCCAAAAGCTGCGTTCGCGGTCACGACTTCCATGATCTGTGACGGCAATATCAATACGTTCCGTTATATCGAAAAAAAACATCCAATCGGCACTTATGTGATCGATGTGCCGAATGCCTATTCCAAAGATGCCGTCTCCTATCTTGTTTCCCAGCTAACAGAGCTGATATCCACACTTGAAGGACTGACCGGGAAAGTTTTCCACATGGATGACCTTTCCGAAGTGCTTTTACGTGAAAATCAGTCCAAAGAATATTATAAGGAATTTTTATCCTTACAATGTGGCCGTTATTACCCATCCACGCTGACGCTTCAGATGTATATGCTGTTTGCTACACATTTAAATATCGGTACGCCGGAAACGCTCGATCTGTTCCGCAGTTTTGCAAAGGACATCAAACGTTATCCCGAATTTCACGGAAAACGCCTCGTCTGGGTGCATCTGCTCCCGTTTTATCAGGAAACTCTGACACATTATTTCAACCTTGGAAAAGACTATCAGATCCAGGTCATGGAAATGAATCTTGATTATATGGAGCCGCTTGACACCGATCATCCGCTTGAATCACTTGCTGTCAAGATGTTAAACAACCTCTACAACGGCCCCTATGAACGCAAAACTGCCATGATCACAAAACTTGCAAAAGAAATGCATGCGGACGGCGTCATCAATTTCTGTCACTGGGGCTGCAAACAGTCCTCCGGCGGTGTCTTCCAACTGCGCGAGGCTCTTAAAGACGCAGATATACCGCTTCTCGTTTTGGATGGCGATGGCATAGACCGCCAAAACAGCCATGATGGACAGATCAAGACCCGACTTGAGGCATTTCTCGAAGTCTTAAACCAAAAAGGAGACATAAATTTATGCTAGGTTATGTATGTAAATATACTCCCATGGAACTGTTTGAAGCCATGGATACCGATATAAAGCGGCTCGAACCGTCCGTTACGGATTTTAACCATGCGGACACACTGATGCACGCAAATATCTGCTCTTATACAAAAGCAGTTTTAGAGGATGTCATGGAGCATGACTACGAAGGTGTGATCTTAACAACCTGTTGTGACAGCATCCGCCGTCTCTATGACACCTTAAAAAGCCAGTTTCCGGACAAATTTTTCTTTTTGCTGGACATCCCCCGCAAAGTCAATGATTTTGCCATCTCTCTCTACGAAAGACAACTGCGTGAGATGATCTCATCCTACGAAGCATTTTCCGGCAAAAGCTTTGATGAGAAACGTTTTTTCTCCATAATGCAGAATAAATCTGCACTCGCAAAGGCGGAACACGCAAAGGAAAACGCCTGTTTTGACAAACACCGCGCAGCGTCTTCCGCCCTCAGCATCGGCATCATGGGCGCACGCTGCAACAGCGAAATCCGGCAGCTTTTAACCGATCATGAAACAAATATCCTGTTCGATCTGACATGTACCGGGATCACGAAAGACTTTCATGTATCTGCAAAGCAGCCTTTTTTCTCCTATGCCGCCGCACTGCTCAACCAGATTCCATGTATGCGGATGCTTAAGGCTGCTTCCAGAGAACACCTGCTTGACGGCTTTACGGACCGCCTTGACGGCATTGTGTACCATACCGTAAAATTCTGTGATTCCTATTCCTATGAATACGCAGACTTTAAGGAACATCTTTCGGTTCCGCTCCTGTTAGTCGAAACAGACTCCACAAAACAGTGTGCCGGACAGGTGCGTACCCGTGTGGAGGCATTTATAGAAGAACTTAAAGTAAAAAAAGGGTTGTCACTGACCGGAAAAAATATAATCTCCAAAAGAAAGGGTGATACTTTGTATACATTAGGCATTGACAGCGGTTCTACCTCAACAAATGCTGTTATTTTAGATGAAAACAAGAATATTCGGGCATTTTCCGTCGTCCGCACTGGTGCGAAATCCTCCCAAAGTGCTAAAACCGCTTTTGCGGAGGTTTTAAACAAAGCAGGGCTGACGAGAGAAGATATTTCCCTGATCGTATCCACCGGATACGGACGTGTCAGTATCCCATTTGCAGACAGGACTGTTACCGAGATCAGTTGTCACGGAAAAGGTGCACATCTGCTGTTTCCGGAAGTCCGCACGATCTTAGACATCGGAGGGCAGGACAGCAAAGCGATCCGATTAAACCCAAACGGAGAAGTTACCGATTTTGTCATGAATGATAAATGTGCCGCCGGAACCGGACGTTTCCTGGAAATGATGGCACGTTCCTTAGAGATCAGCCTCGATGAACTAGGTCCAATTTCACTGCAGTCCAAAGAGGAGATCGAGATCAGCAGCATGTGCAGCGTATTTGCAGAGTCTGAGGTGATCTCTTTAATCGCACAGAATAAAGAGATCGCTGACATTGCCCACGGCATCCACAAAGCCATTGCCGCAAAAGCCATGTCTCTCTTAAAAAAAATCGGATTGGAGCCTGCATTTATGATGACCGGAGGCGTTGCAAAAAATCCAGGCGTTGTTGCCGTTTTAGAGGAACAGCTCGGTGAAAAACTTCATATTTATGAAGAACCGGAAATCGTCGGCGCACTCGGTGCCGCACTCTACGGTTTGGAGGAACTAGGCTAAACAGTTCCGTTTTCCTTTATCCGACAGATGCTTTCTCCCATTCTGCCTTTTCCACCAAAACCGTCACCCGGTCTTTTAAAATCGTAGCAAATCCGGTTCCGGCTGCTGCCAGTTTCTCCCCCTCCTGCTCTGCGATCTTTATAAGACCCGGAGCAAGTACGGTGGTAAGCGGGATGTGTTCCTTATAAACCCCGATCCTCCCGCCCTCTGCCGGAAGCTCCAGAAAATTTGTCTCTCCCCGGTAAAATACGCCTCCCGGCGTGACGATCACCAATGAAAAGTATCTGTTTTCTTCTGCCATAACGTCACTCCTCTTTTGCACGGGCACGCACATCATCGATCGTTCCCGCATTTAAAAAGCAGCTCTCCGGAACATCATCCAGCTTTCCTTCGAGGATCTCTCCAAATCCGCGGACAGTCTCTGCTACCGGGACATACACGCCTGCAAGTCCATTAAACTGTTCCGCAACATGAAATGGCTGTGAGAGAAAACGCTGCACTTTTCTCGCACGTCCCACGATACGCTTATCCTCCTCTGAAAGTTCATCCATACCGAGGATCGCAATGATATCCTGTAATTCCCGATACTTTTGCAGGATTTCCTGTACGCCGCGTGCCACACGAAAATGCTCTTCCCCGATGATATGCGGATCTAAGATTCTGGATGTGGATTCCAGCGGATCGACTGCCGGATAAATGCCAAGCTCCACGATCGACCGACTGAGCACAGTCGTGGCATCCAGATGCGCAAATGTGGTCGCCGGTGCCGGATCTGTCAGATCATCGGCCGGCACATAGACCGCCTGTACCGATGTGATCGATCCGTTTTTGGTAGAGGTGATACGCTCCTGTAACGTTCCCATCTCAGTCTGTAAGGTCGGCTGATACCCAACTGCGGACGGCATACGCCCAAGAAGTGCGCTCACTTCGGAGCCTGCCTGCGTAAAGCGAAAAATGTTGTCAATGAATAAAAGTACATCTTTTCCGCCCTGATCACGGAAATATTCCGCCATCGTAAGCCCCGACAGTGCGACACGCATACGGGAGCCGGGTGGTTCGTTCATCTGTCCGAACACCATGCAGGTCTTGTCGATGACACCGGATTCCTTCATTTCATGATAAAGATCATTCCCTTCTCGTGTACGCTCTCCGACACCGGTAAATACTGAATATCCGCCATGTGCGGTCGCAATGTTGTGGATCAGTTCCTGGATCAGAACTGTTTTTCCGACACCCGCACCGCCGAAAAGCCCGATTTTTCCGCCTTTCTGGTACGGACAAAGTAAATCTATAACTTTGATCCCTGTCTCAAACATCTCCGCATCCGTCGCCTGCTCCGCAAATGCAGGCGCTTTCCGATGAATCGGCAAGTATTCCGCTCCTTTCGGCGGCTCTTTCTCATCAATCGGCTGGCCTAAGACATTAAACATTCTGCCAAGTGTACTCTCTCCGACCGGAACACGGATCGGAGAACCGGTTGCTTTCACTTCCATACCGCGCACCAGCCCATCGGTCGATCCCATCGCAATACAACGGACGATTCCATCCCCTAACTGCTGCGCAGCTTCTGCTACAAGAAGTGTTCCGTCCTTGCGTGTGATTTCAAGTGCATCATAGATCTTTGGCAGTTCTCCTTCTTTATAACGGACGTCTAAGACCGCTCCGATGACCTGTGTGATTTTTCCAATTTCTGTCTGTGCCATTTCCTGCTACTCCTTATTCTCAATTCCAGATTTCCTCATTCCAGACTTTTTTATCCGGAAGTTTTATTCCAGATTTTCCTGCGCTCCGGCGATAATCTCCGTCAATTCCTGTGTGATGGTACTCTGTCTTGCCCGGTTAAACTGTAAGGTCAGCGCCTCGATGATCTCCTCAGCATTTCCGCTCGCCGCCTCCATCGCCTGCATCCGGGCAGCATTTTCACTGGCTGCCGCATCTAACAGCGCACCATGAATCAGACTGGTCAGATATAGCGGAATGATCTTTTCCACCGCTTCCTCTTCATCCGGTTCATAATTCATAAGTGCGGCATCCTCCAATTCTTCGTCGCCTTGATTCTGCACACACTCTACTGGGATCAAACGCATCCGCACCGGTTCCTGCACCACCGTATTTTTAAAATGTGTGTATACAAGATAGATCTCTCCGATCTCTCCGGACAAAAAATCGGAAAGAAGTTTCTCACACAAATCTGCAGCATCTTCATAGGCAGGCACCTCTAACATTTCAGAAACATCCTTGCGCACCTGATATCCGAGGTTCTCTAACGCCTCTCTCCCTTTGGTTCCGATCGCATAGAGCAGTACATCCTCTTTTTTGAAAGATCCGTCTGTAATAAGCTTTACCAGATTGGCATTATAGCCCCCCGCAAGCCCACGGTTTGCCGTGATGACAACGACCCCCTTCTTTTTTGAGCTTCCGGCGTTTAAATAAGGATGCTCCATATGCGCGGAGCGCGCGAGCATAGCATTTACGGTGCGATACATATACGTTGTATACGGCTCTGTTTCTTCTGCCCGCTCCTTTGCTTTCTGTAACTTTACCGTCGATACGAGTTTCATTGCCTTTGTGATCTGCTGTGTGCTCTGTATGCTGTTCTTTCTCCGTTTAATATCCCGCATCGAAGCCATCTTTACTTATCCTTCCTTTCTGTGAAAGCTCTCCTGCACGCCTCGATCCTTTCAATCAGCTTTTTCTCCATTTCCTCATTTAGCTGTTTTTCCTCCCCTATGGCTTCAAAAATTTCCGGAGCATTTGTCTCGATCTCGACAAATAATGCCTCCTCAAACCTTAAAATATCCTCCACGCGAATATCCAACAGATATTTATTCGTGGCAGCATATAAAATAATGATCTGCTTTTCCACCGGCATCGGATGATATTGCGGCTGTTTCAACACTTCACGGATGCGTTCTCCCTGAGCAAGTTTTTCTTTGGTCGCCGCATCTAACTCCGATGCAAACTGTGCAAAAGCTGCAAGCTCCCGGTACTGCGCAAGTTCTACACGGATCGGTGATGCGATCTTTTTCATTGCTTTGATCTGTGCGGCACCACCAACACGGGAAACCGACAAGCCCGCGTTGATCGCAGGACGGATGCCCGCATTGAACAGTTCTGTTTCCAGATAGATCTGACCATCCGTGATGGAAATGACATTGGTAGGGATATACGCTGAGACATCACCCGCCTGCGTTTCGATGATCGGCAGTGCCGTAAGCGAACCTCCGCCGAGCGGATCTGACAGCCGTGCTGCCCGCTCCAACAGTCTCGAATGCAGATAAAAGACATCCCCAGGATATGCCTCACGTCCCGGCGGTCTTTTGAGCAACAGCGAAAGTGTACGGTATGCTGCCGCATGTTTGCTTAAGTCATCATAAACGATCAGCACATCCTCTCCGTTTTCCATCCATTCCTCTCCGATCGCACATCCCGCATACGGCGCAATATACTGAAGCGGAGCCAATTCACTTGCCGTTGATGCAACGACGGTTGTATATTCCATTGCCCCATGATCTTCAAGGACTCTTACGATCGAGGCGACTGTCGATGCCTTCTGTCCGATCGCAACATAGACGCATTTCACGCCCTGACCTCTCTGGTTGATGATCGCGTCCAGTGCGATCGCTGTTTTTCCGGTCTGACGGTCTCCGATGATAAGTTCACGCTGTCCGCGTCCGATCGGAACCATCGCATCGATCGCCTTGATTCCGGTCTGAAGCGGGGTATCCACAGATTTTCTGGATAATACCCCGGACGCCACACGCTCGATCGGACGGTGACGCTTTGCTGCAATCGGCTCTTTGTCGTCAATCGGCTGTCCGAGTGCATTTACCACACGCCCAAGCAGTTCATCGCCCACCGGAATCTCCGCTACGCGCCCGGTTGCCTTTACGGTATCGCCTTCGTTGATATTTTTTGCATCTCCAAGCAGTACCGCACCGACATTATCTTCCTCCAGGTTCAATACCATCCCGAAAATCTCTCCCGGAAATGCCAGCAATTCTCCCTGCATTGCCGAATACAATCCATGAATACGGGCAATCCCATCTGCCACCTGAATCACTGTACCCGCTTCCGCAGTTTCCGGCCGCATATCATATTTTTTTATCTGCTCCCGGATCACGGAGCTTATTTCTTCTGGTTTCAAATTCACGAAGCACCCTCACCTGCTTTCCACTGTATTTTTGATAATTCCGCACTAAGCTCCTTTAGTCTCGTCTTTACACTGCCATCCAGAATCCGGTCACCAATGCGTATCACCATGCCTCCGATCAACGACGGATCTACCGTGATATGCAGTTCCAGTGACGGATAATCTGTCGTTTCAAGAAGCCGCTGTTTCAGTGCTTTTTTTTGTTTTTCACTTAATTCTGCCGCTGTTGTCACCAAAACAACACCGATCTTTTTATATTCCTTTACTTTGATCAGAAAACACGATAAGATCCGGTCAATCTCCTTAAAATGACCTTTTCTTATAACAAGCTGTAAAAATCTGCACATTTCCTCCGACACTGTCTTTGAAAAAATCTGCATGAGCATGGCTTCTTTTTCTTCCTTTTCCATGCCCGGCCGCACCATCCACTGCATAAACTCCTTTTCCTCCGCCAACGCTTCCCGGATACCCTCAGCTTCTTTCTGTCTCTCTTCGATCCGACCGCTCTCACGCGCCGAAAGAAACAATGCCTCTCCATAGATTTCTTCTGCTACCCTCGCCATGTGTGCTCCCCCATTTCCCGTATGGTTTCTTCCACCAGTGCGTTCTGGATCTCCGGCTTCATGGAGACGCTGACTGCCTTTGCCGCCATCATGGATGCAATGGCGATCATTTCCCGCTTCATTTCATCCGCGGCACGTTCTTTTTCAAGTTTTGCTTCCTCTTTTGCACGGGTTAAGATCCGCTGCCGCTCCGCCTTCGCCTCATCTATGATCTTTTCTTCCTGTTTTCTTGCTTTATTCCTTGCGCCGCTTATGATGTCCTCTGCCTCTGCGTCCGCCTTTTTTAAACGTTCCTCATAGGATGTCCGATAGACCTGCGCCTGTTCTTTTTCTTTTCCGGCAGCTCGAAGATCATTTCCAATGTGCTCTGAGCGTTCCCGTAAGAGTTTCCGGGCGGGTTCAAACAGCAGATAGGACAACGCCGCACACAGAAAAAATACCGAAACTGCCAGAAGCACCGTATCATGAAGAAGCTGAAAATCCAGTTCAAATAACCTTGTCATAATAATAATTCAGGCCTCCTTTCCCACAACACCGCTCTATTCCCGAAATATCTCAGACAAACGGTTTTACAAACATGAGCAGCATGGCAACCAGAAGTCCATACAGACCGGTTGTCTCCGCAACTGCCTGTCCGAGCAGCATGGTTGACATAATATCAGATTTTGCTCCGGGATTACGCCCTACCGCAGACGCGCCGTAACCGGCAGCGATACCCTGTCCGATCCCCGGTCCGATACCTGCAATGACCGCAAGTCCCGCGCCGATCGCCGAGCATGCCAATATCAAATCTGTTCCTGTAATATTCATTTTTCTTTCCTCCTGATTTTCCTTTTTAAATTTCCTTACCTGATTTTTCTAAGACTCTGCTTCGTAATTCTGACCGATATAAGTCATCGTCAGCATACAGAATACATATGTCTGGATCGCTCCCGAAAACAAGTCAAAATAGATATGGAGCGCCGCAGGCCAGATAAATGCCAGCCTGCCAAGCAGTCCGTAAACCAGTGCCAGCATGACCGTCCCTGAGAGCACATTCGCGAAGAGACGAAGTGACAACGATATGGGTACTGCGATCATACTGATCACATTGATGGGTGCCCAGAGCGGCAGCCACGGCGGCAGTGGGGAACACAGATCACGCCAGATAAATCCGGCACTCCGGTTCTTTATTTTTGTGATCTGGATCAACGCAAATGTGATGAGTGCAAGCGCAAGTGTTGTTCCATAATCCGCCGTTGGAGGTCTTAAACCAAAAACCCCGGCGACATTGCTCAATAACACAAATAGAAAAACCGTTCCGATGTAATTGGAAAATTTTGCTCCGACTTCTTTTCCCATTGTTCCATCTACCATACCATCTAATTTTTCCACGATAAGCTCAACCACATTCTGAAATCCGGCAGGCACTTCCGCCGCCTGCGCAAGTCTCCGGTTTGCCGCAAACGCAAAGATAAGAAGAAGCAGCATCACGATCAGAATGCACACATGGGATGTCGTGATCCAGACGGTATGTCCGAAGAATTGATAAGAAAATATCCCATGTATCATGAAATCGACATCATTTGTCAACCGACTCACCTCCTACCTTTGCAAATGTCCGCTGAACCACCGGTTCCAAATATGCCGCAATCTTTAACCCCAGCATACCGACAAACGCCGCCACAAGGCTTCCGAAACCGGAAATATACAGCCACACAAATATCCCGATCACCACCACATAGCGCAGGATTGACTTTGCAAGAATACGTCCGCCAGCTTTTTTCGCATCCGTGAAATTAACGACATCAAAAAGCACCCACGCCATATGAACTGCCATTCCGATCGCAAGCACGATCCCGACCGCAAGTCCCGCCGTAAAAAATATCCGGTCCGATACAAACCAGATTGCGCCTGCCCAGATCAGTGCCCCGTAGAGCAGAATGCCGCCTACAAGACCGGGCAGTGCATCATTTAACCTCTTTAACATAGCTTTTTCCTCATCTTTTTGAATTTAATATATTTTTGCGCTGTTCGGCGGCAAATTATACATGAAATGGAAGAAAGAATCATTTCTCATTTTTCGATATTTTACAGCCCCAATCCGGCTGATTTCCGAATGGAATATATACATTCCTCTCTGTCCTTGTTATTTGTTACTATATGATTATCTGGCAATGCCTGTTGTAATGATTAACCGGGCTTTCCCCAGTGCGGTATGCTTCAATCCCCTCCTTTCATGGCATGAAAAAAGCACTCTAACCTATTGGCTAAAGTGCTGTGTAAGTTTGTTATTAAGTTGTGACCGGAATTTGAATCGCAAAATCACCCAAATATCAGTATCAGCAAAGCACAGAATATAAGAAAAATCCCAATAACATTTCCTATAATACAGGTTCTGTTTGCAACGTGTCTTTGAAGTTCAAACAAATTTTCATTACAAAAATGAATATTGTTTGTTACAGTTTTCTCTAACCTCTGCACATTCTCATAGGCAAGACCAAATACAAACAGCTTCTTACCATCACGATTGCAAAAAATAGTGACTTTATCTTCTGTACTTGTCCAGCCACCCATCTCATCACGATAATCTATCTGAACAATCTTCGTATTTGAGCTGTATACTTCCGATGGTTTGTACTCTACTTTTTTACAAATTGTGCAATATACTATTCTACCTTTGTATACGATAACTTTCTTTTTTACCGCATAGATACATAAAATTGCTCCAACAAAGAAGAAACCGGCAGAAAAATAATTAGCAATATAATTTCCTATTGTTTTACATGTTGGTGTACCAAAGATAAAGATACAAACTGAAACAATCATGCATATCCGTTTCTTCTATACTCTGAAATTGTATTTACTCCGAATATCATCTGCCAGTCACCATTCTCATCATGCATGGATGCGTTATCATACATTTCATCTTTTAAATCAGGCTGATTAGTCACCATACCATCAACAAACGCAATGAGTCTTTTGTTATCAAACATAAGCCAGAAATTATATGCTTCAAATCATCTTTCGTAGCTGTTCTTATTAGCATATCGTTCCTCCGTTTTTTCATAGACACAGTATAGCATATCTTCTGTGCCTATGCGATAACTTACTGCTCGAAAATTTTTCTTTGAACAATTACTATCTCTATGTTATAATAACACTATAAAAGGGAAACCAAAGCGGTTCACCCATTATGTTGAGTTAGCTGCTTAGCAGCCGACCGTCACACTGGCGGGTGTGGCGGTCATTTTTTATCCTTATGTATCTCATGAATGAGACCAATAAGGGTGACTATCAAGATACAAAACTGAATCAGATCAGAATATGTAACCATAGCATCCCCTCCCTTCTTTCGTAACTCTCATTACTCCGAAGTTTGGGTAAACCGCCTTGCCTGATTTCCCTGCAGTCCTTTTATCACACCGCAGAAAAACCAACAAGCCGTCATTCTATATTGCTGTCACGATCACCAAAAATAATTCACCGGAAACACCTTCTGCAGTACCCCGACCGCCGGAACATACACGGAAAAATCAAAAAATCCGGGTGTAAACAGCACACTTGCCACAAGTGCTCCGAGCATCGCGCAAAGATATTTCTGTTCGTCCCGAAAACACGCAGAAAAAAGATAAGACCAGACTGCGGACAAAAACATCAAAAGCAGTATCTTTTTCCCACGCAATGCATCCGAAAGTATCGTAAGCGGAACAAAAAGCAGCAGAAGCGGTATTAAGATCTGCAAAAACCGGATCATTTCCCGTGTTCTTTTTGGCAGCTTCTTTCCGACCGTCCCGTATTCCGTCCCAAACCTATATCTGCCATAGAGAAGTGCCGCGGCAAAAACGCAGTTTGCAAGTACGCCTGCGGCGGCATCTGAACTTCCTGCTTTTTCCACCGATTTCTGTCCGCTTTCTGCTGTACCTGCATTCTCTGCCATCTCCGCGCGTTCTGCTTCCACAAAGTTTACCGTAAATATCTCATCTCCGCCCAGATAATACTCATTCGCCGCAAGGACAGCCTCTGCCGCCCCGATGCTCTGCTCTGCAAACAATTCTCCATTTTCAGCCTGCTCTTTTAAGATCCCAGCACTTAGATAACGAAATAACACGGCATACACGCTCTCTTTTGCCACTGATCCCTTCGTGGTAGCGGTGCTGTAAACGTATGTAACGCTGTCCTTTAACTGTTCCTCCGCCATCGCATCATCCAGATCCTCCGGCAGAATAAAGCCACAGTCATACTCTCCCCGGTAAACTGCCCGTTTTAATTCCTCTTCCGTAGAAACTGCACAAAATGTAAGCCCGCTCTCTTTCTTCAGCAACGCCTCTTTCGTTTTCTGTGCATAAATGCCATCCTCCGCAAAAAGTCCGATACGCGTATTCTCTGCATGCGGCAGGATCATATTCTGCACGAGATATAAAAGAAAGATCACACCCGCAAGAAAAAGATAAAAAGATGGCTTCTTTATCTGCCGCTTCGCCGTCATCTGAATCCATTTTTTATAAAAATTTAAATTATCCTTTTGTTTTTTCATATAACACAACGGCTCCCGCCCCTCCAAAGAATACGATACTCATGACCAGAACAAACACCGTCCGCATTTCCACACCGGTCCACATCACTTCCATCAGATATTTCTGCCACCACGAAAGCGGAAGCAGCGCGGATAACCTCTGCATCCACTCCGGGAAAACCGCCATCGGAAACAATCCTCCTGCACAGACCGTTAGAAATACCGCGATCAAAAGATAGACCAGCCCTCCATTTTCGGAATCCCCGAAAAGCGCAAATACCAAATGGAAAAATGCCGCCAGTGCCAACGCATAAAGCATCAGTCCTGCGATTTGCAACGGAAAGATCATCGCAACCGATCCGATCATTTTTGCATATACGATATTTCCGATCAGATAACATCCTGTTAAAAGCAGCCACAGGTCAAACGCCATTACAAAAATACGCGACACCGACTGAAAAACCGCATTGATCCCGATCCTTCGCAGACACCGCATAAAATCCCTGCTTTCCGACTTATACAACGTAAGAAAAGCAAAACCAAAGATCAGACTTTGCACCACCGCGCCGCATGCGATATAGAACTCAGTCAGACTGACCGCACCGAGCGGTGTTTCCTCAAACTCCGTAAACGTGTCATTTCTTGCAAATACATACTCAAGATAAAGATAAGAAAGTTCATATTCCATCTCATTTTTTGACATGGAAAGCTGATATTCTTCCGATACCTCATCCACGGCATACACCGCCGCCTGTGCCGTCTGAAGCATGGAAACTCCCGACTGCACAAGTTCCGTGAACACCTCCCGGTCAAACGGACTGTCCGGTGCGAGCAGAATGTCTACCGGCGTATTGACTCCGTTATTCACATCATCATAAAAATCCTCGGTCAGCAAAATTGCGGCTTCCAGTTCTCCCTTTGCAAGCTGCCTAAGTGCCGTCTCCTCATCCGGATAGGTAAAATTACAGATACTATCTACACTGTCCATTGCGGAAATAAGCTTCATTGCCATCCGGGTACTCGTCTCCTGCCCCGGCACAACAACTCCGATATTCATTTTGACAAAGGTCTGCGACCGCAGCATAAACTGGCAGATCAGCACCAGTGCCAGCCCAATCAGCACAGCCGCACCCAAAAACGATTGTATAAAAAAAGGGATCACTCGAATCCCTTTTTTTAATTCAATTCGCAAATATGCAAATATTCTTCTCATTTTTTATCCTAAAACAATCCTCTGGTAAAATCCTGAATGTCATAAACCAGATCATATAAATCATCTTCGGAAGCTGTTCCGATATCAAATATATCTCCTTCCGGTTTCTTAATATTAGAACCACGCTTCAAAGTAAGCTTCAACTCCGCTCCGGTATCATTGATATCCGTCATAGCTACAACGAGTCCCTTATCAGAGTTATCAATCTCAGCAGTGAAACTCGTTTCATCGGTTTCCACTTCAAGCTCTTTGTTTTTATAATCATAATCAATGCTTGCCAGTGTTTTCTTTTCTCCTTCAACAACTTCCACGATCTTGGTTTTTTCCACCGAATCCTCTGTCTTTCCGAGAATTTTGAGCATAGCGCTGTCATCATTTAAGGTATATGTAATAAAGGTGTTCTGTGTCGGTGTCGTTCCGCCGCGGAATTCCACGTCACACTCCATGTCTCCGGTCTCATCGGTTCCGGTCACAACAACTGCTGCCAGTCTGTCTTTGTAAATATAAAAAGTCACATCCAGATCCGGCATATCATCGATCTCATCTCTCCATGTATCAAATACATTATCATCCAGATCGGCAATCTCATCCGCATCCATTCCGAGTTCCTTTAACATCGTCTTCAGGTCACGGATCGTATTTTTGTTATAACTATCATAAACCTCAGAAAGCTGTTCCAGACACCCACCGACATTTTCTTCCGTAAGCGTGGTCTTGTAGCCTTTGCAGGTTACATCTTTTCCTTCGATCTGGAATACCGCTTTATCTGCATTTTCAAATTCAAGTGCATCGTAATTATCCTTGAATACTCTCAGGTAATCGGCTCTCATCCTTGCACCGGCTGCCATATCATTCATGGAAGTAACACAGAGATCATCGAGCGCTTCAAAAAAGTCGTCTCCAAGTACCTCGGTTATATATCCATCTGTTTCTTCATTAAAATAATAACCAAACACATCCGGATAAATCTTTGGAATACTTACTAACATTCCATCTTCATCCATATATTCATGAAAATCCATTTTTGTATCATAATATTCCACTTTTCCGTTGATACTGTGCTTCTTCTGTTCCGTGTTCTGCTGATAAGAAGCCTTAACTACGAAACCTTCCCCATAAACCTCTCCGTTATACTCAACTGCAAACGTATAATTTCCATCTGCGACCTGATCTGCTGCATCAAGATCCTTCAGCAGTTCGTTTTTCACAAACGTATTTTTTGCCGCCTTTAAGACCTTTGCGTTTTTGCTGGTAAACACGCCGCTTGCGGCACAGCAGATCACTGCGGTCACGATCACCGCAATCACCCCTATGATAACGCCGATCAGTATCTTCATATTCTTTTTGTTTGACGGCTGAGGCGCTGCTAACGGATCATACGGATTTCCCTTAGGCTGGTCTGCCGGCATCGGCTGTCCGGTCATTGGATCAAATTTCATTTCATTGTTCTCACTCATGCTTTTTTCTCCCTTTTTTTATTTTTTCCAGAACATTTCCTGTATCTGCCACTTCCTCGGTCTGTCCTTTTTCCATATAGTAAATACGGTCACAAAGCGCGATCTCCGACGCATCATGCGTTGCCATGACGACAATACCGTTTCGCGCAGTAAAATCCCGGATAAAATCATGAATACTCTCTTTAAAAAAGATATCCAGCGCTGCCGTTGGCTCATCCAGTATCAGGATCGGCACATCATCCGCTGCCGCACAGGCAATGCTTAGCCGCCGTTTCATACCACCGGAAAGCTTTTTTACCGGAAGCTTTAACATCTCCGTAAGTTCGAAACGCGCAATGACCTGCTGCTGCCTCTTTTTATCCTTTCGGCTCCAGAGCGCAAGATTATCCTGCACACTCAGATCCTCCAAAAGCGGATTCCCCTGCGGTACAAATCCGCACATACGTGAAAATATCCTGTGATCCCTAAGCGGTTTCTCCTGAAAGAAAGTAATATCTCCGCCATCCGGTGTCTCAACTCCGGCAAGAATCGACAGAAAGGTACTCTTTCCGCATCCGTTCGCACCAATAATACCAATACATTCCCCGGGTGCTCCATACACAGAAACATCCCTTAAAATCTCACGTCTGCCCAGCTTTTTTTTAATATGCTCCGCTTTTACCATAAATCTCCCATTCCGTCAGAAAATAGCATTGAGATTATTATATGGTATTGTGCGGCTTGCTGTCAAATATTTCCCGTCTGATCTCGGCGATCAATTCCCGTTCATCCATCGGATATTTTCTTCCTTTGATCTCCTGATAGTCCTCATGCCCTTTTCCTGCAAGCACGATCATATCTCCTTCTTTTGCATTTGCCATGCAGTAAGCGATCGCTTCTTTCCGATCGGGAATTGCCACATATTTTCCGCCGATTTTTTTCACTCCGGTTAAAATATCATTGATGATCGCGATCGGCTGTTCAAAACGCGGATTATCCGAAGTCACCACCGTAAAATCTGCCAGTCGTGCCGAGACTTCACCCATCTCATAGCGTCTTGCCTTCGCGCGGTTTCCTCCGCATCCGAACAGACATACCAGACGCTTCGGCTCATACTCACGCAGTGTAGTAAGAAGGCTTTCCAGTGCCATCGCATTATGAGCATAGTCGATCATTAATGTATAATGCGGCGACACCGGTATAATCTCGATTCTGCCTTTTACCTCCACACCCGCCAGTGCTTTTTGCATCTGGGAAACTGTAATGTCAAAATGACGGCAGACTGCAAGCGCCGCCAGAGAATTGTATACACTAAAACGCCCGGGCACGTTGATGTCCACATCAAAATCCATGACTCCGCCGACATGATAACGGACGCCGATCTTTCCCGGTTCGTGAACGAGTTCCATCTCCTCTGCTCTTAAATCCGCATTTGTTCCAAATCCAAACGTCTCCACCGCGCAGGTATGCCCCTTTAAAATGCCTGTAAGATGCTTGCTGTCTGCATTAAAAAGACCCACTTTACACTGCTGAAACAACAGGCTTTTACAGTACATATATTCTGCAAAATCCCTGTGCTCATTTTCTCCGATATGATCCGGCTCTAAATTGGTAAACACGCCAAAGTCAAAGGTGATGCCTGCCACACGGTCAAGTTTTAACCCCTGGGAGGAAACTTCCATGACAACAGCAGACAGCCCTGCTTTTACCATTTTCGCAAAAAGCTCCTGAATATCATACGATTCCGGCGTTGTGTTTTTCGCATCCTGACGCTCATCTCCTATGATGACCTCGATCGTACCGATCAGGCCTGTTTTGATACCGCCCTGCTCTAAAATGGATTTTATCATATAAGAAGTCGTGGTTTTTCCCTTGGTTCCGGTGATCCCGACCGTTTTCAATTTTTTTGCCGGATAACCAAACCACGCTGCCGACATCTGCGCCAGCGTGAGACGGCTATTTTTAACAAAAATGACGGTAACATCTGCCGGAGCCTCCACTTCCTTTTCTACCACAAGCACCTTTGCGCCGCATTTTACCACATCCGGTATAAAGTCATGCCCATCCAGCATACTGCCGGAAATGCACACAAACGCAAAGCCCTCTTTTACCTTTCTTGAATCATACGCAAGACCAAAAACCTCTGCTTCGATTCCGCCCTGCTTTATCTCATATTCTGTTTTTTCCAGTAAATCCGCCAGTTTCATGGAACTCCACCCTTTCTCCTCTATCTGATTGTTTCAATTTCTCCCTCATATACCGTAACCGCCGGTCCTGTCATATAAATATGTCTGCTTCCCGCATCATACTCGATGCTCAGGTCTCCGCCAAGAAGATGTACGTCAACCCGGTTATCCGTCCGCCCATTTAAAATGCACGCCATCACACTCGCGCAGGTTCCGGTTCCGCACGCCAGCGTCTCTCCTGAGCCGCGCTCCCATACCCGCATATTGATCTCTCTGCGGTTTATGACCTGCACAAATTCCGTGTTCGTCCGTTCCGGAAACATTTCGTGATGTTCAAACAGCGAGCCGTATGCGGTAAGATCCAGACTCTCCGTATCCGGAACAAATACGACCGCATGAGGATTTCCCATGGAAACGCATGTCATCTCCCAGGTTCTTTCCCCGACTTCAACCGGAACTCCGATGATCTCTTTTTTCTCTGACCGCACCGGAATTTGTGCCGTTTCTAAAACCGGTTCCCCCATATCCACACAAACCTGCGATACCTTTCCGTTTTCCACAAAAAGTTCCAATTCCTTTATGCCGGCTTTTGTCTCAACCGAAATCTTTGTTTTTTCAACCATATGATGATCGTAAACGTATTTTGCCACACAGCGGATACCATTTCCGCACATCTCACCTTCCGAACCGTCTGCATTGAACATCCGCATCCGTACATCTGCCTGATCGGAAGGACAGATGAGGATCAGCCCGTCTGAACCAATACCAAAATGCCGGTCACTCACTTTTCGCGCCAGTTCTCCCGGATCATCTACCTTTTCTTCCACACAATTCACATAAACATAATCATTTCCACAACCATACATCTTTGTAAATCTCATAATCCATTCCCCCACCCTTTTATTGTATGCAATAGAAAAACGATACGTCAGATTTTCTTCTTAATTTATAGGATATTATATACGGCACTTTTTGAAAGAAATATGAGTTATGTGCTTAATATATTGCAAATAATGCTTTTCCTTTTTGCTTATTATTTCTATTGATATAGGTAAACAATGCATTTCATAAACTTTTAATGTTTCCTTTATCCCCATTTTATATCTTTTTGTTATAATAATATTAGGGACAATATCAGAGCAGCTTTTTATGAGCCGGATACTCTGACCAAATAACCTGTTTATTGCAAATTGGGGGTTTTACATGAAAAAAAGAACTGTGATCGAATCCGACACACCAAATATTACAAATGTAGAAATAAATAATCATATCGAAATAAACCAGTATGTGACCGAACAAAACAACGTCTTTTCTGTCAACGAACTGGTGCCAATGCAGCGTGGCGTGGATGACAATATGGAAAAGATTGCCGATATCACGGACGAATTTTCCCAGACGATGGAACCTATCCTGCGTATGTACAATGCTGCCATGTGTGCGACAACAGCGAGACTGGATATCATAAAGGATGAGTTCAAATTCCGCAAACAGCGCTGTCCGATCCACCACATTGACACACGCTTAAAATCTGCGCAGAGTATTCTTGGCAAATTACAGAAAAAAGATTTAAACCTGACGCTTAGCTGTGCCTGCAACAATATCTTTGATATTGCCGGCGTGCGTGTTGTCTGCCCTTATATCAAGGATGTCTATCTGATCCGTGACCGTATTATGGCACAGGATGACGTTTACATCATCGATATCAAAGACTACATTGAAAATCCCAAAGCAAACGGCTACCGCAGTCTGCATATGATCGTGCGCATACCTGTCTATTTTATGAACAAAAAACAGCTTGTTCCGGTGGAACTTCAGATCCGCACGCTTGCCATGGATCTCTGGGCAAGCTTAGAGCATGACATCAAATATAAGACTTTTAACAACGGCATTGTAAATACCGAGGATTTTTCTGACGAACTTTTAGAATGCAGCCGTCTTATCTATCAGGCGGAAGAAAAGATGGAACAAATGAATTCCGTATTAGAGCCATGATATGTCACGCTTTTTGGGCAAACGGGAGCACGATTTTGATATCTGCTCCTTTTTTTGTATTCCGAAGCTCAAACTCTCCACCGTGCGAAAGCAGGATCTGCTTTACCACAAACAGTCCCATGATATGTGATCTGCCAACTGAGACATCCTCTGCTTGTCTCTCTTTTTGCGTATCTTCTTCGCCCAGTCCCTGTATTACAGACGGCGGTATGCCGCAGCCGTCATCCTTGATTCCAATCAAAAGTTCCTCTTTTGCGCTCTTATCCATGCAAATATCCATAGTTATGTCAATCGTACATCCATCCACATTATGCCGAATGCTATTGCCGATCAGATTTTCAAATGCCCGCGTCAGAAGCTGTACATCTCCGCTTAACGTAAGCGGCTCTACATCTTCCGAAACTTCCAATCTTATCTCATAACATTCCTTCAGACCATTGTTGTAATAGGATGTAACAATCTGCCGCATCAATCCCGCAGGATAAAATTTTTCCCGGCGCAGCGGTTGCATCTGATACTGTAATTTTGAGGTCAGATTCAGATCTTCGATCAGCTTCTTGATCCGAATGCCCTGATCCCTGATAATACCAAGTTGTTTTTTCTGCTCTGCGTCCAGATTCTTTGCAGTAAGAAGCTGCTCTGCATATCCCATGATCATAGAAAGCGGTGTGCGGATATCATGGGACACCCCGGCAATCCAGTTTGTCCGCGCTGTATCCCGCGCCGCTATCACCTCTTTCTGCCGCTCTAAGAGCTCAGAAGTCTGATTTAATTTTTCCGCCAGTTCTCCGGTCATCCCTTTTTCCGACAGATGAATACTCTCTTCTTTTGCCAGATCTTCAATTCCTGCCGCCAACGGGCGCAATGAACGGTAAAAATGCAGTCCAAAGAAAAAGCAAAACAATAGGATCAGCCCTCCGTTTGCCAAAAGTACCGTCCTTAAAATTGATCCGATTTTGTCCATGAACGGCATTCCAAATTCCACATGATGTTTCCAGATACTATCCTTTTCTTCTCCAATCACAAGAAGCTTCTCTCCCTGCTTCCAACACTGAACCGGATAATCATTCAGATACCATTTACTAAAAGCCGCGATATCCGCCGCCGAATATTTCGTTGCAAACTCTGCCGGCATATCATAATCCCAGATAACATTTCCATCCGAATCCAGCAAAAATGCCCATTCATATCCCTTTAACAGTTCTTCTCCCTGATCCGTGATAATATAGCCAGCATTGTTATTTTGTATCTCCTGCGCTATCTGTGATATCTTTCCTTTTTGCTCATTCTGCACACCATAATAGTAGGTAAGTCCGGCTGTCAACAAAACGTTCAGTATCAGAACCGTACATGTGATGATGACCGCTGTACCAACATAATTTCGCATAATCTTGAACAAACTTTTCATTCCGCTACCTCTTTCGCCAGACGATACCCAAGCCCCCGCACAGTCAAGATATATGCCGGTTTCGACGGGTTGTCCTCGATCTTCTCTCTGAGATGCCGGATATGCACCATGAGTGTATTTTCATAACCATAATAGCCGTCTCCCCATACCGCTTCACAGAGCATATCGAATGTGACAATATTCCCTCGATTGTCCGCCAGCTTTTTTAAGATGGCAAGCTCTTTTGCGGTAAGCGGGCTTTCCATCCCATCACGCTTTATCATTGCGCTCTTAAAATCGACCTTAGCATTTCCGATCTTTACTCCACCAGTCTGTGCCGGATTTATCACGGTACGATATGTCCGCCTTAAGATCAAAGACACCCTGAGTAAAAGTTCCTGTGTCAGAAACGGTTTGGTAATATAATCGTCTGCCCCAAGACCAAGCCCAAACAGGCGATCCTGATCCTCGTCACGCGCTGAAAGAAACAGCGCTGGAATATCTGCCTTTTCCCTAAATTCCCTAAACAGATGGAATCCATCACCGTCCGGCAGATTCACATCAAGGATCATGAAATCCGGTCTTTCCTGCTCATAAAGCGCTCGCGCCTCTTTACAGCTTTTTGCCGGACAGAGCCTTTTATACCCCTCTCCTTCTAAAATTTTTAAAAGAAGCTCCAACAGCTCCTCGTTATCATCCACCAGTAATATCTTTGCATCCTGTATGCGTTCCATAAAATTTTTCCTCTGCCTTTTCATATCGCATAATACTTTCCGCGCCTACAGAAAATATATATTTTTGTAGTACGTATTTTTTCGTTATCTATGTTGCTTTTTTCCATAACATAGTGCTATAATATTTTTGTCAAATGGGGATATAGCTCAGTTGGGAGAGCGATACGTTCGCAACGTATAGGTCAGGGGTTCGAATCCCCCTATCTCCATTCTTTTTTATTTTCAGCTATTCTAATAAATCTTTACTGGTATCCAGACTTATCTCGCTTTTGGTTTTCTTATTAAATATATTATATGACCGCTGCCTATATTTTCAACAAAAACTTGGAACCTGCTGCCATATTTAAGGTAATTTTAAGGTTTGCTTCAGTCAGATCTAAGGTCTCTCTTTTATTCTTATCTTATCGTCAGATAGAAATTAAGAAAGAGAGATATTATCATGAATTATGCAATCCAAACAAATAATCTATGCAAGGAATATAAAGGTGAGCTGCGTGTTGCCCATTTAAATTTAAACATTCCATCCGGCTGTGTTTATGGCTTTTTAGGCCCAAACGGTGCTGGAAAAAGCACGACCATGAAAATGATGCTCGGACTTGTCAAACCGACCGATGGCGCAGTTCGCATGCTCGGAAAGACCATGAATGACAAAAACCGACTCACCGTTTTATCCCAGATTGGTTCCCTGATCGAATCTCCTGCCTATTATGGACATCTCAGTGGACGGGAAAATCTTGAAATTACCGCAGATTTAAAAGGCGTAAGCAAAAAAGAGATTTCCCATATTCTTTCGCTCGTACACTTAAATGACGCCGGAAGTAAAAAGGTGAAGCATTATTCTCTCGGCATGAAACAGCGTCTCGGTATCGCATGTGCCCTGCTCGGCAATCCAAAACTCATCCTGCTTGATGAGCCGACCAACGGTCTTGATCCCGCAGGAATACAGGAGATCCGTGAACTAATCTGCCGCCTTCCGAAACAATACGGCATGACCGTACTTGTCTCCAGCCATCTCCTGTCTGAGATCGATCAGATGGCAACCGAGATCGGTATTATTGATCATGGAGAACTGCTGTTTGAAAACTCACTTCATGTATTGCATGCACACAACAAGGAAAATCTGCGTCTGCGCACTTCCGATTCGAAACGTGCCGCTGCGCTGTTAAAAGAAAAGCAGATTCCAGTATCTCTTTCTACTTCTGAATCTGCGCTTCCTGACACTGCACTGTCTTTACCGATGCTTTCCGACAGAGAACTTTCTGGTATTCTGCATCTGCTGTTTGCAGAACAGATTGAGGTCTTCCGCATTGAAGAATCGAAAAAAAGTCTGGAAGATATTTTCTTAGATCTGACCGGAAGGAGTGTGTGCTTATCATGACCGTTACTTTTCTTACCGAAATCAAAAAAATGAAACGGCGCTATTTTCCACTGCTCATGATCTGTCTGTTCGGCTTCCTATGGCTATGGTCAACCGTGAATTTTCGGAATATAGATGATACCCTCCGCGCAAGCGGCTACTTTTCCATGCTTTACAGCCTTCCTACACTCAACACGGTCGTCCTGCCCTTGTTTCTCTCGGTACTTGCCAGCCGTATCTGGGACACTGAACACAAAGGGAATACCCTAAAGTTGCTCTGCACACTGGAAAAACGAAAAGATATTTTTTTGAGCAAATCCTTAATCGGCGCATTGTTTACGGCACTAATCTCCTGCTTGGAATGTCTGTTGATCCTTATCTTTGGAAAAATATTTGCCTTTACCCAGACAGTTCCAACCACGCACCTGATCTGCTTTTTTATTACGACTTTTCTGACTGGCACAGTTTTGTACCTTTTACAGGAAATTCTTTCGCTTTTCTTTGAAAATCAGATCGTGCCGCTTGCAATCGGACTGATCGGCTCCTTTTTTGGGCTGTTTTCCCTGTTTTTCCCGGCAAAATTTTCACAATTTGTCATCTGGTCTTATTTCTGCCAGCTTGCTACCATTCGTATAAACTGGGATGATGTTATCCGAACGGTTTCCTATTGTGAATCACCGCTCTCACTTGCCCATCTGCTCGTCATCCTGATTCTGCTTGCGCTTGCTGGCATGATCGGAACTATTCTATTTGAAAGGAAGGATATCTGATATGTTAAACGCCTGTATCAAAGCTGAACGTACAAAGTTAAAATCCTCTGCCATCTGGCTCCTGTTTCTGATCGTACCTATTTTTCCTGCCATCATGGGAACCTTCAATTATGTCGGCAATCTTAATGTTCTAAAAGATGGCTGGTACAGCCTGTGGACACAGCATACGCTGTTTTACGCTGACTTCTTCTACGCTCCTCTGATCGCCTCTTACGCTGCCTACCTGTGGCGCATGGAACATTTAAACCACAACTGGAACTTTATCATGACCGCTCCGGTTCCGCTAAAAGATCTCATCCTCGCAAAATTTGTCCTTTTGTTTCAGATGACTGTCTTTACCCAGATCTGGATCGGCATCCTGTTCTTTCTCAGCGGAAAGCTGATCGGTCTGCCCGGTATGATGCCGCTCCCCTGTATTTTCTGGCTTCTGCGCGGCTGTATCGGAAGCCTTAGCATCATTGCACTCTCACTGCTGCTTTCTATGGTAATCAAAAGCTTTTCCGTTCCGATCATCCTTTCTTTGCTTTTTAGCATTGCAAGCCTTGGTCTGGTTGCAAAAGGCGTAGGCTACTACTGGCCTTACGCACTCATGATGCTCGCAATGAACACAAACTCCGCGGCTGACAGTATACACGGACATTATCCTCTGTTTCTTTTCTCCACAGCCGTATTCCTCACAGGATTCCTTTGTGCCGCCGTTCTCCTGTTAAAAAAGAGAGATGTAAGGAGCAGTTAGCTGCCCAAACATCTCCCGGCTTTCTTTTAATCAAATTTCAACGCATCAGATTTTCCTCGCCCCGCCGGAATACCTCCATCATTTCTGCTGTCAATGAAATATCATTGTCCGTCGGCGGCATATTTTCTCTGGTAAACCAGGTTGCCTCCCCAAGCTCGTCTTCCTCTAAGGTAATATCATCCGCTCCGTCCAGTTCCGCAAAAAAACCGACTAACAGTGTTCCCGTAAACGCCCACGGCTGATTTTTGTAATAACGGATATTTTTTACCGAAAGCCCGACTTCTTCTTTTACCTCTCTTGCCACGGTCTGCTCTAATGTCTCTCCGATCTCTGCAAATCCTGCGATCAATGCATATTTTTTGTAATCCCTGTCTGCATATTTGGTAAACAGGATGCGTTCTCTTTTCGTATCCACCAGACCGATAATGACCGCCGGAGAAATGACCGGATACGTAATCTCTCCGCAAGCCGGGCAGCGCATGGCACGTTCTTTTTCATCCGGCTCCAGCTTTTCTCCGCATTTTCCGCAAAACCGATGACTTTCCCGCCACTGGTAGAGATTAAACGCTGTGATGCCTGCGAATGCAAGGTGACGCGGCGCATAAGTGCGGAAAATATTTTTCGGATAACGGCTAAGTCCCGTTATTTTTGTTACATCCGTATTCCGCAGATAAAAAAATCCAATATCGTCAATCTGAAAGAGATAACGATATTCCGCATCCGGGTCATCCACACGCTCTTTCATCTCCGCAAACGTGAGCATTCTTTGATCCGGTTCATTAAGCAGCACCTCACTGCCGTCAAACACCAGCACGACATCCTTTTCTCCCGGCTCATGCGGGGTAAATTCATTGTGATAAACATGCGGGAAAATGTCCTGTATCATATCTGCTTCCTTTCCTCATCGCCATTACAAAAAAAGTATAAGACTTTGCATATACCATCAATGTCTTATACTTCTGTACTCATTTTTAATCGGGCATCCCGCTTTGAATCCGAACCACAAACGTTACCTCCGTAGTTAGCTCGGCCCAGGCGACCTTACGGCACATAAGAGTTCTTACTTAGTGCTGCTTTGTTCCCAACCTGACACGGTTCGTAAGTTCCTATTGCGTAAGACCCAGACTTCAACGCCACTTGCGAAGGGCAGCTTCACAGCCCAAAAACCCGCGGCGGGATATCACCCCAGCTCTAGCGGATTGCTGGTACAGGGTACCGCTGCCACCCCGGCTGCCCGAGTTCTTTTAGTATAACGGTTTTTTATGGGGTTGTCAATTCCTGCTTCGCTTTTTTATTGCGCACGCGCAGTTCCTTAAAAAAACGGCTTAAAATTTCCGAGCACTCTTCCTCTAATACGCCGCGTTCCATCTCCACCTGATGATTAAACTCCTGCATCTGAAGCAGATTTAACACCGATCCGGCACAGCCCGCTTTCGGATTCATACATCCGATCACCACCTTTTTCATGCGTGACTGCACGATCGCCCCTGCGCACATCTGACACGGCTCTAAGGTCACATACATCGTACAGTCCTCCAGTCTCCAGTCTCCGGTCTTTTTGCTCGCCTTTTTGATCGCCGCGATCTCGGCGTGCGCCAGTGTAACTTTATCCGTATTTCTTCGGTTATAACCACGGGCAATGACTTTTCCATCCTGCACGATCACACAGCCAATCGGTACCTCTCCGATCTGATATGCTTTTTTCGCCTGTTTTAATGCCTCACGCATAAATTTTTCCTGTTCTCCCACCAGCATGTCCTTCCTTCCCGTACAGATTTTTATTTCGCATCGGTCAATATCTGCTATAATAATAACATAGAATTGAAATATAGCAAAATTTACGGAGTAGACCAAACCATGAACCTGATTTATGAGACTGACCGTCTGATTTTAAAAGTCCTGCGCCCGGAGGCAGCAAAAAAAGTCCTCTGTTTCTATCTGGATAACAAAGAACTTTTTGAAAAATATGAAGCCCGCCGCCCGGACAATTTTTATACCGCAAAATACCAGAAATCTGTTCTTTTATGTGAATATAATCTAACCGTACAGCTTTCTGCAGTGCGTTTTTATGTGTTTTTAAAGGACGATCCCGAACGCATCATCGGAACGGTTTGTTTCCGTGACATCACACGCTCAATCTATGAGTCCTGCGAGGTCGGCTACAAATTTGACGAACGCTTCTGGCATCATGGCTATGCGACAGAGGCACTGATCGAGGGCATCGATATCATGTTCGGAGATCTCGGTCTGCACCGGATCACCGCATGCGTCATGCCGGAAAACACCCCTTCCATCCGTCTTTTGGAATCCCTTTATTTCAAGCGGGAAGGTCTGCTCCGGCAGAATGCCCGCATAAACGGAAAATGGTCTGACCATTATCTTTACAGCCTCATTCATCCATAAACCGATACCAGTAACCAAACTGCCCTGTCTTGATCTCTGTGTCTTTTTCCTGCCGAAATTCCGGGAACCCAAAGATCGCCGCAAGCACTTTTTCCTGATTCTGGTACACGCCCGGCACGCCGACAAACCATTTTTCTTTCTGTCCGTCATCCATTCTGCCGAGGAGCAGATGGCGGTAGTTGAAAAAGCCATGCAGCAGAAAGCTGTTACTGCCCAGATACCAGTATTTCTTAGGGAGTTCTTTTATGTCCTTTAATTCCATACGGATTCCGGACATCTGCGGAATATTCTCAAACATTGTTTCCACGCCGTACATGCCCATCAGCTTTTCCCACAAAACCTGCCAGAGATTCTCTGCCCCCTGCATTTCTTTGACCGCTTCTGTCTCCATCTCCACATCTGACTTCACACTTTCCGTCTGCACACTTTCCGGCTGTGCGCTCTCACCCGGTGCTTCATAATGCTCCGCTTCCGGTATACGTTCTGATTCAGTCTGCTGCGGTTCCTCCTGTCTCGGCACAGTTTGCACTTCCGGCACACTTTCCGCTTCCTCATACCGCTTAAAGTTTTCCCGGTAGATAGCTTTCTCATCCCACTGGCTCGCGAACATAACCGTATCGTTCAAAAAGATTAAAATCCCTTTCATATCGTTCATGCAATAGGACGTCTCTCCCACCTGATCACAGGTAAGCTGACGCACAAAATCACCGGAGCCGTTCACCAGTATGATCTCTCCGATATTCACTCCAAGAAGCGTCTCCTTCTCCCGGACAAAAAGATAGACCGGACACTTTACATTGGTATATCCGGTTCTCTTTAAATGGATCTCCACCTGACAATAGTCTCCTCGGATATCCACCTTCGCAAATCCGACATTCTGGTTCTTACTGTTATTCTCATAGGCATAAATATATGTGACAAATCGCTTCATACAAGCCCCTCCCTGCATATACTATGTTCTATCCTATTCCGAAAACTTTTTATTCATGCCAACAATCCACCGCATTCATGTATCAGAAATTCCTTGATTTGCCAAATTGTAAAACAATCAGCCTAGTTTTTTACTATGCTTTAGTATTTTTATACAGTGTTTTTTTCTTTCTTTCTGATTTTTTATATTTTTTGCACAAAATTATATTGACTTTTCTTCGTTTCTGTATTATATTATATACAGAAACACAAACAAGCCAAACTCCTTAAAAGGATACCTTCCTTTTATTTTATCCTAAACTCCCCAAAAAGAGAGGACATTACGTCCTCTCTTTTTACTGTCTTTTCTTTATTCTTCTATTCATTGGATGTTCCAAATTCCTGCTTATATCCTTCCGAATCCATGATCTTTTTCAGGAAATCATTGGAGCAGAAAAGCGGTGTCTCATCAAAGGGATTGACCACAATCCCATCATTTCCGTTAAAACTGACCGCGGCTGCACTGCCGAAGGTCTGCACTACTGTTTTGGGCGGATGCGCCTCATCAAATACATTCTGCCATCTTCCCAAAGTCTCCCAGTCCGTAAATACCGGAACCGCTGAAGTACCATCGGTGTTTGATACCAGTGGAAAGGACATAGTGGCACCCGCAGTAAACGTCGCAGTGCCGTCCCCATTTTGTGTTGGCTCACGATCTACATATACTGCCATTAAAAACCGTGCATGCGCTATACAATAATTCAGCAGACTTCTGTAATCCGGATCGTTCCCGAACTGTTTATAACCACAAAGCAGTCCGCGCAGTTCCGGATTTTCCACAGCTTCGTTTAAATCAGATCCCTGATTTGCCCGAATATTGCTGATGACCGTAAATTTCCTTATATTTTCCGGCTTCATGTTTTCAAAATACAGCGCCGCCTGACAATTTTCTGCTTCTTTTGCCGCTTTGCCCGGTGCAAGTTCGATTTTATCTATCTTTGCTGCCGCAAACGGTACGCCCGGATGATACAGATAGACCGAATCTCCCACGCATACTTTTCCGCTTACTCTTCCGACCGCCACAATTCCAATCTGACGGATTGAAAAAATCTGCTCCGCCAGAAATGTAAATCGTCTGATCTCTGTTTTTTTCTTCTTTCCAAATAATCCCATAACTCATTCTCCCATATCTTATTTGCTGTTTGCCGGCTCGATACTGATCGATTTTCCTTTAATCTTTACGTTCTTCATTGCCTGAAGCACTTCTTTTCCGTATTCACACGGAACTTCAACGAATGTATATTTGTCATACATATCAATCGCGCCTACCAGTTTACCCGGCATTCCGGACTCTCCGGCAAGTGCTCCTAAGATATCACCCGGTTTTACCTTCTGCTTCTTTCCGATATTGATAAAGAGACGTACCATGCCGTCTTCCGCTCCGGTATCACCGAAATCATAATTGCCGTCTTCCGACTGCTCGCTGTCCGCCTCGCCAAGTGCCATTTTAAGAAAGGCTGCAGCAATATCCATAGATGTGTAATCAGACTCATTGACCTGCTCATCGATCAGGTTGATCATATCTGTCAGATCTTCTTCATCAATGATCTGTTCGATCTTATCCATGATCTTTTCCATCTTGATCTGCGCAACATCCTCACTCGTCGGAATCGGCTGTGCAAGGATCTTTGTCTTACAGTAACGCTGGATATCCTTTAACTTGTAAACTTCTTTTCCTCTTACAAAAGTGAATGCGCGTCCGGTACGTCCCGCACGTCCGGTACGTCCGATACGGTGTACATAATACTCGTCATCCTGCGGGATGTCAAAGTTGAACACTGCCTCAACATCATCCACATCAATACCACGCGCCGCCACATCCGTCGCGATCAGTATCTCAGCCTTGCCATTTCGAAAACTGTTCATGACACGGTCACGCTGGGACTGCTTCATATCGCCGTGCAGTCCTTCCGCAAAATAACCTCTTCCCTGCAGTTCACCCGCCAGCTCATCCACCATGCGCTTTGTGTTGCAGAATACGATGGAAAGCTTCGGATCATAATAATCGAGCAGTCTGGTCAGCACATCCACTTTATCCTTGCGCTTTACATCATAATAATACTGGTCGATACTCGGAACAGTGAGCTCTTTCTTTACAACCTTGATCGTTACTGCATCTTTCTGATATTTTTTCGTGATGTCTAAAATTGCTTTCGGCATGGTCGCTGAAAATAAAACGGTCTGACGCTCCTCAGGGATGTAGGAAAGGATTGTCTCGATATCCTCGCGAAATCCCATGTTTAACATCTCATCCGCCTCATCAAGCACGATCGTATGCACATGTTCACAGCGGATCGTCTTTCTGCGCAGATGATCCATGACACGCCCCGGTGTACCGATAATGATCTGTGCACCGCCCTTCAAAGAACGGATCTGTTTTGTAATATCCTGTCCGCCATATACCGGAAGAATCTTGATCCCATGCATATATTTGCTCAGCTTACGGATCTCATCTGCGACCTGGATCGCAAGCTCTCTGGTCGGAGAGAGGATAATGACCTGTGTCTTTTTATTGTCCGGATCTACTTTTTCAAGCATCGGGATGCCAAATGCCGCCGTCTTTCCGCTTCCGGTCTGTGCCTGACCGATCACATCCTGTCCGCTTAAAACGACCGGGATTGCCTGTGCCTGGATCGGAGATGCCTCCTCAAATCCCATATCTTTGATGCCGCGCAGAATCTGCGGACTTAATTCTAATTCATCAAATCTTAATGTTTCCATTTATTTCCTTTCTTTCATAAAAAAAAGCTGCCATACAATCTACAAAGTTACCAAGGATTGCACAACAGCCCATAACTCTACATGTCGTTGCTATCATAGCAGAGGTATCTTTAATTGTCAAACGGTATTTCTGCGATCTGGCGCACCAGCGCAAGTGATTCTTTTTCCTGTATCAGTACTTCTTTTTCCTTTCGCGTCAGCTTTTTGATCGCGGCCTCACGCTTCATTGCTGCCTCCTTCGTATCGGAGATCTCAAGATATACTAACCTGACCGGTCCGCGTCCTTTGGTATATTTTGCGCCCTTTCCACTGTTATGTGCAAGAAGCCGCCTGCGGATCTGATTCGTCCAGCCGGTATAATAGGTTCCATCGGCACACCGCAGTATATAGGTATAATTCTTTATTTCTTCTTTCATAGACTTCCAAAACCTTCTTAAATCATACGAAACACGGTTTTATGTACACGGGATCGCATCTGCCATCCCGCTCTATATAAAGCAATCGACAAACCGGTATTTCACTTAAGTCTTTCTTGTATTTATGGTAAAAGAGATTCGATTGCGGATTTTAAACTCCCTCTTTACCATATTATACGAAAAAATCCTCTTTCGGTTCCTGTCCGCAGCGCGTTCCTTCTTTTTCTCCGAAGCCGCTGCCTTCGTTCTTTCGCTGTTCATTATACTATAATTTTAAAAAAACAAAAATGCCTGTACAAAAATTTATTCAAAAAACGTGATCGGATCGACCGTTTCTTCTCCGTGGCGCAGTGCAAAATAGAGATTGCTGCCCTCCACTGAATAGTATTTGGTCGGCTCACTGACATATCCAAGCACATCCCCTGCCTCCACATAAGCACCTGCATGGAACGGAACCTCTTTTAACTGTCCGTAAACGGCAGAATAACCGTCTCCAAGATCCATCGTCACCGTACATCCGGTCTCCTCATTTGTGGAAATGTCCGTAATGATACCATCCGCCGCGCAGACAACCTTGTCATTTACTTCTCCTTCAATAATCACAGCCGGATTATAGCGGTAGGAATCGAGTGTTGCGTAATAGATTGTCTGATCCATACTGTAATTCATGATCACATTTCCCTCGAGAGGCCAGAGCAGTTCTGAACTTTCCGAAAAACTTAAATCTGCCGTCGTCATTCCGGTCGGAACTGCAGCTTCAGCCTCTTCTGCCACAGACTCGGATGCTCCATCCGTTTCCGCTGTCGGTTCGATCTGTCCCGTCTGCGGTTCTGTCACTTCCGGCAGAAGAATGTTAGAAACATCCTCCGCCGCTTCTGTATCCGGCTCTGCTTCTTTTCCTGTCACATACTTTTCGCCATCCGGCTCTGCCTGCTCCTCGTGCTGTTCACTGCGCGCCGCCTGTTCTGAGACATAAACACCTGTCATTCCTGCTGCCGCAACGACCATAAGCCCCGCTGCAAACATAAACTGCTTTTGTTTTAAAAATTTTTTCCATTTATCCTTTCTCATATCATCACCATCCATAGTCTTTTTTTCTATGTATAGTGTTGACGCATTTTCGCTTTTTATTCTGTTATTTCGATATTTGGAAAATAATATTTTAAAATCTTGATACAGTCCTTGCCGTCCTTAGCCAATTCATTTGCTCCCCACTGGGATAACCCATAGCCGTGTCCGAGCCCTTTTGTGACAATGCGCACCTTTCCGTCCGCTTCTGCGATCGTAAAGCAGGAAGAAGCAAGCCCAAGTCTTTCGCGAAATTCATCTCCAGCGATCGTGATTCCTCCCGCTGTCACAGAGGACACATATCCGCCGTCATCCCTGCCGTCGATCGTAATCTGGGACGGAATGTCCGTTTCTACAAATGCCGCACCGGAAAATAGCTGTTCTAATTGTGCTAAGAATTCTGTTTTTTCGAAATAAATGACTTTTAGATAATTTTCAGACGGAAGATCAATCGTGCTGTCTACGCTGGTCAGATATGGAAGCTCTGCCGCAGCTCTGGTTTTTCCGGCACTGACTGCGTGATAAGGGAGCATCACTGCTGTATCTGTGCCATAAGCTACCGAAATATCCGCCGTATCGTCCACACACTCCGCAAGAATCTGATAATCTGCGGCAAAATTTTTTTCACCGAAAGCCGCCATCATTTCCTGCACGGAAAGCCCTTCCTCGGGTTCTTTTCCCGCCGCCAGCGCATACGCATAATTGGCACGCACGATCACTGCCTGCGCACGGATCGCCTCTCTTTCGCTGTTTACGCTGATCTCCTTTGCCAGAATCGCGATCAGCCGATCTCTGTCTTTTTGGACATCACCGGATACCGCCACTGCTGTTTCTGTCCCGGATTCATAAAGTGACTCCCCTGCGACCGGAATTCCCTGAAAGAACACTGTCACAATATAGGGAAACAGAAATAAGAACATGAAAAGCGACAGCATAATTTTTATTTTTTCTTTCAATCTATGATCCCACCTTGTCCGTTTATTTTATGCATGGGATCTCTTTTTATGCTGCCGCCTGATAGATACGTTATATTTTTTTTAAAATGATATTACTAAGCTCTGCGAACTGTGCAAGGGAAAGTGCCTCTCCCCGGATCGTGACCGGAACTCCAAGTTCTGTGATGCTCTCTTCGATCACTTCTTTGGAAAGTGAAAGTTCACCGGAATTTTTAAGTCCGTTTGCAAGTGTTTTTCTGCGCTGGTTGAAAGACGCGCGGATGATGCGAAACATCAGTTTTTCATCTTCCACCTGCACCGGGGCTTCTTTGTGTCTGGTCAGACGAATGACCGCAGAGCCAACCTTTGGACGCGGCATAAAACAATTCGGCGGTACATTTGCTACAATCTCCGGTTTTGCATAATACTGTACAGCAAGCGAAAGTGCACCGTAATCCTTCGTTCCCGGCCCAACCTGCATACGGTCTGCCACTTCCTTTTGCACCATGACCGTGATGGAATCGATCGGTACATGGCTCTCAAACAGTCCCATGATGATCGGCGTGGTAATATAATATGGAAGATTCGCAACCACTTTGATCGGTCTGCCGTCATTTTTCTCCTGCGCCAGCTTTGCGATATCCACTTTTAAAATATCTTCATTTATGATTTCCACATTATCGTATGCCCCCAGCGTATCTGCAAGGATCGGGATCAGATTCTTATCGATCTCCACTGCCGCAACCGCTCTCGCGTGTTCACACAAATATTGTGTCATCGTGCCGATGCCCGGACCGATCTCCAGCACAAAATCATCCTTTGTCACTTCCGCCGCTGCAATGATCTTCTCTAACACATGCGTGTCGATCAAAAAATTCTGTCCGAATTTTTTCTGAAAATTAAAATGATATTTTTGCAGAACCTCGATCGTATTCTGCGGGATTCCAAGTGTTGCCATACCGTTTCCTTCCTTATTCTTCTGTTTCGAGCATGAATTTTTTCACCACATGACAGACGCCATCTTCATCATTGGAATAGGTGATAAAATCCGCCGCCTCTTTTACTTCCTTCTGCGCATTTTCCATTGCCACGCCAAGCCCGGCAAAACGGATCATCGAGAGGTCGTTAAATCCGTCCCCACAGCAGATCATCTCTGACTTGTCCTTTCCTAAAAACTCCAGCAGCTTTCCAAGCGAATGTGCCTTGTCGATCTCCGGCGGCATGATCTCAAGGAAAAACGGCTCCGAACGGAAAATATTGAGCCGTGCACCAAACTGCTCCCGCAGTTCTTTCTGCGCATCAAAAATCTGCTTCGGCTCTCCGGTCATCAGAAATTTGTTTTCCGGAAAATCAATGTATTCCACGAAATCTGAAACCTCCTGCATCGGCAGACGGTTGATCTTTGCCTCAAGTTCACTGTATTCGTTTTTTCCGTTTCCAAGCACGATCCCAGACTCGGTATAGGACAAAATACCAAGATTCATCTTGACCGCATAATCGTATAGAAGCTTTACGTACCCGGTCGGAACCGTCTTATTGTAAATGACTTCTTTTGTCTCACAATTAATGATCTTTGCGCCGTTAAAAGCAAGAATGTAACCGCCGTATTTTTCCAGTTCGAGTTCCTCCGCAAGCGGCATTACACCCGGTGTCGGTCTTCCGCTCGCAAGCACCACGGTCTTTCCTTCCTTCTGAATCTGCATCAGCACTTCCTTTGTCTTCGGTGTAATCTCTTTTTTGGAGTTGGTCAGTGTTCCGTCCAAATCCAGCACTATAATCTGATAAGCCATAATTTCTCTCTCTTTCGGAATTTCCTTATTTCATGTAAGTAAATATATCATACTCTGCGTGGAAATGAAATCATTTCTGCTTCATTCGAACTTATTTCATACCGCATCGCCGTTTCCACAAAATGACGGACAAACGCCGGATTGGACGGATAATACAGATGCGGAAAACCGAGATAAGCGCAGTCCGTCTCATGTACACAGTCCCAGCTTTTGCCGGAAACCGGCTTTTTTGCCACACAGTCCGCACCATTATCCTCACTATCATAATAATGAAATTCATGCCCCAAAATGCACGCGCCCTCTTTTAGAAAATGCGGCTGTTTTTCCCGCACCTCAACGTATCCGAAACGCACCAGCTTTCCTTTATATACACATTTTTTTTGCAGAACACCGCACATGGCATGGGCATTTTCTTCTTCATCGACCAGTTCCCGGTGCAGATACATAAATCCTCCGCACTCTGCAATCACCGGCATTTTCTTTTGCACTGCATTTCGGATTGCATTCCGCATTACACCATTTGCCCCCAGTTCCTTCGCATAAAGCTCCGGGTAACCGCCGCCCAAGATCAGTCCTTGTATGCCCTCTGGCAGTTTTTTGTCCGAAAGCGGGGAAAACGGGATCAGTTCTGCCCCATATCTGCTTAACAGCCGCAGGTTGTCTTCATAATAAAAACAAAATGCCGCGTCCTTCGCAATGCCGATTTTTACAGTCTGCTTCTGCCTCTTTGTCTCCGGAATACAAACCGAAAACGGCTCCGCCTTTTGCTTTGCCGCAGCAAGCACCTTTTCCAGAGAAATATGTTCTGTCAAAAGTTCTGCCGCCTTTTTCGTCTGCGCTTTTAAGCCCTCAATCTCTTCCGGCAGTTTCAATCCGAGATGGCGGCTTTCGACCGCAATATCTTTCGCCTGCGGAAAAAATCCCAACACGGAAATTTTTAATTCTTTCTCTATGAGCGGTGCAATCGTCTGATAAAAGTGCTCCGTCACCCGGTTTAAAATGATGCCGCAGATCCGTTTTTCAGTGTCATACTGCAAAAATCCTGCTATGAGCGGAAGCAGGGAACGTCCCATGCCGTGAGCATCCACGACTAAAATGACCGGCATTTTTAAGGTGCACGCAAGGTCATAGGCACTGCCTTTCGTTTCAATGCCGCCCAGCCCGTCATACAGTCCCATCACGCCCTCCACGACCGAAATGTCACAAGCCTTAGCACCTTCCGAAAAAAGCTCCTGCACCTGCTCCTCATCCGAGAAAAATGTATCCAGATTCCGCGAGGGCACACCGATCACTTCCCGGTGGAACATCGGATCAATATAATCCGGCCCGCACTTAAACGCGCGCACTGAAAGCCCGCGTTCCTTTAATGCCGCAAGAAGTGCACAGGTAAGCATCGTCTTTCCACTGCCGCTCCCTGCTGCAGCAATCAGTATCCTTGGCGGATTTACGGTTCTTTTTTCTTCTGTAACACCCTTTTTACTCATAAAATCTTTTCCTTTTCTTTTATAACATACACGATACAGCGATTTTTAAATTTGTGAAAATTGTCGCCTTACATCTGCATTGTACATAAATAAACCGGATTTTCTGCCTGCATCAGATGATAATTTCCAACTGCTTTCGCGCGGCTCACCTGCAACGCCACAACCTCCGACTGCGTGACCTCTATTTCTTTTACGAGTTCTGTGAGTTCCGAAATGGTCTCTAAACTGATTGCCGTGATGATAATGCGGATATGCGGATTTTTTTCTCTTAATACCATTAAGATCTCACGCAGGTTTCCATTGCTGCCGCCGATAAACGCATGGGTCGGCACTGGCAGTTCCCTTAATGCTTCCGGTGCTTTTCCGTGAACGACCGTGATATTTTTTAAATGAAATTTCCTCCGGTTCTGCTCAATCAGCGCTACGGCTTCTTCTTTTTGTTCCACCGCGAACACACGGATCTTCGCGGAACGCGCGGCTGCCTCCACGGCAATCGAACCGGTTCCGCTTCCGATGTCATAAACTATGGCATCTTTCGTCAGATGAAGCTTTGCAATCACCACTTCACGCACTTCCTCCTTTGTCATCGGAACTTTTCCCCGAATAAATGCGCTATCTGCCTTCTCCGGCGCAAGGTATCTGTCCGCGCAGGCAGTATTTTGCACTGCGCAGATATAAAGCCCTTCCTCCGTCACCTGTTCACACGCCTTCGGCGTGAGTGTATCGATCTTTTGTTCAGGGTAAGAAAGCTGATAGCCGACTTTTACCGTACAGTCGGAAAGACCTGCCTCTTTTAATACCGCACCGATCTGGCGGATGTCGTTTGCTCCGGAGACTAAAAGGATCGTTTTTTCATGATAACGCACCGCCTCTGCCACTTCTGCTTCCCATACATCCCTGCCGCCTTTTCCATGAATGCTCAGTATTTTCGCATCCTGCCAATTTATGCCGCACGCCGCCGCAAAACAGGACACCGAAGAGATTCCGGGCTGTATGCGAATCGAAATCTTTTCCTCTCTCTCCTGTTTCCATTCCATCAGCTTCTGATACAGCTTTTCGCACCCGCTGTAAAATCCACTGTCTCCGGAAAAAAGGATGACCGCCTGTAATGTCTCTCCTGCCGCCTCTGAGAGCGCATCGGAAAGCACCGGAATAATATCTTTAGCAAGATAGTATGGAAGCACCTTTTTCCTGCCCTGATGCCCCACTAAAAGCCTTTTTGCACCAAATAGATAATCTGCTGACGCGATTGCCTTTTCTGTCTCCGCTGTGAGCGTGGCTTTTCCTCCCATACCTGCTCCCGCAAGCACGAGCTTCAATTCATTGTGAACCGGGATCGATACTCCAGTCAGTTCTTCCAGTCTGCGGCACACCGAAAGAAAGGTCATGCCATCCTCTTTTTCAGGGTTTCCGATCACGCAAAGCGTGATCCCAGCACGCGCCGCTGCTGCCGCTTTTTCCGGAAAACCGCCTGTAATCCCGCTCTCCTTTGTGACAAGATAACAAATGTCATATGCATGGATAAACGCCAGATTCATTTCCTCCGAAAAAGGCCCCTGCAGCGCAAGAATCTGTCTGCCCAAAAGCCCCTCTTTCTGGCAGAGTGAAAGACTTTCCAGCCCCGGAAGCACACGCACATAGAGACGTTTCTTTAACTCCGGAGCTGCACAGTATGCAGAAAGTTCCTTGCTGCCTGTCGTGAGCAGGATATTTCCTTCCGCGCCCTTTTCTATTTTCTCCTGTAATGCCTTGGCACATGCGTGGCTGTCCGGAAACCAGAACTCTCGCTCCGTTCCATCAAGCGCAGAAACTGTGGCTCCTTTTGTTTCCCGCTTTAAGCGAAAATAAGGCAGCCCGGTTTCCCCTGCACTGCCTTTTATATTTTTTGATACCTCCGTTGCAAACGGGTGTGTCGCATCCACGACCGCAAGAAACGCGCCACTTTCCATAAGCAAGCGCATTTCCTCTGTATTCATCCTGCCCTGACGCACCGTAATACCGCAAAGTTTTGGCATCACTTCTTTGCCATATTCCGTCGCCACACAGACCACTGCCTCGATTTTTGCCCCGGAGAGTGCCGCAGCAAGTTTTCTTCCTTCGGTCGTCCCGGAAAAGATCAGCACTTTTTTCATAGGCGGTATCCCCGCTTTGTCACCAGTTTTCCATCCATGATCTTTGACTGTGAATTGCCGATATAGACCGTTGTAAACATATTGACCTCACGCTCCCGCAGTTCTTTTAAGGTGCAGACCGAAATCTTCTCGCCTTCCCGTCCGATATTTTCCACATAACCGCAGGCGCGTGTCTCCTCCATATGCGGCAGAAGAATGTCACAGGCGCGCTTTAAATAATCTGCCCGTTTGCGGCTCGACGGATTATAGATCGCGATCGCGAAATCTCCTTCTGCCGCCGCAACAAGACGTTTTTTGATCTGTTCCCACGGAGTTAAAAGATCACTCAGACTGATGACGCAAAAATCATGATTGAGTGGTGCGCCAAGTCGCGCCGCTCCGCTGTTTGCCGCTGTGATTCCGGGGATCACGGTAAGTTCACAGTCCGGATATTCCGCCCCGATCTCATACATCAAAGACGCCAGACCATACACGCCCGCATCTCCACTGCATACAAGCGCCACCTGTTTCCCTGCCATTGCATTTTCAAAACACAGCTTACAGCGCTCTATTTCCTGTTTCATCGGTGTCGATAATAATTCTTTCTCTTTAAAACGCCCGCCCAGCAGCTTCAAGTACACCGGATAGCCCACGATCACATCGCTTTCTTCCAGTGCGGCGATCGCCTGCCCGGTCATCTGCTCCTCCGCGCCCGGTCCCATTCCTATGATATAAATATTATGCTTCATCTGCCCGCTCCTTTATTATAGCGCATATCATTTGCTTCTATATAATAATGTACCTCAATTCGGGTGCCGGGGCAAGATTTCTGTTGTATTCTTTTAGATCAGAAAACCACTAGACTTTTTCGCTTTCTTTCGATCCTTCCGCTTAACCGTCTCAAGCCCCGAACAGACCTTATCCGCATAGCAGACCAGCCAGCTCTCCCGGTATTTTGGTAATCTTATGTTTAACGGAAACATATGGCATGCGATGATATCACGCTCGATCTCGCTTAATTTAAAATCTTCCATCGCATTTTCGAGCGCTTTTCTAGCGTGATGAAATCCATGCCATTTGTGGGAATCATCCTTTTTATGCCAGTCATACAAAAAATAATCATGGAGCAGTGCCCCGCGGATCAGTGCCCGCTCATCGACCGGAATCCTCATTTTCCATGCAAGATAAAAGCTGTAATACGCGACCGAAACGCTGTGCCGAAAAACACTTGTACTGCCATGCTGCATATATCTGCCCGATTCCAGCATCCTTGAATTTTTACATACTTCTTCTAACTCATGCTTAAAAAAGGCTTCCTTCTCCGCCGGCAGCTTTTTTCTCATCTGACCACCCCATTTTTTTAAATTACCATGATTATATGCTCCCTTTTATAATTCGTCAATCTGTAACAGACAACTGGAGTTTCTTACGTTTATTTTTCTTTATTTCAGATAATATTCACTTTTCATTGTTCATTACACGTTTTCCAACATAGCTTGCATTAACCTATTCTGCTTGACACATACATCGAAGCACAATACATTATTGTAGTAGTACGATAAAGAAAAACGAAAAGCAATCGAAAACCTAACTCCACCAATGGTTGATATCTCCCCACTCAACCACAAGTATGTGGATTTCCGGTCAAACTACCATTAAACTGATAGCGAAAGGAGGGAAAACTACAATAGCGCAATGGAACAGAATCTAATTAAAATGGCAAAGGAAAAAGAACAAGCGGATAAGCGGCTGCTTTTTATGGAAATATTTATGACTGCATCGGTTTCTATCCTTTTTCTTGCTCTTATTTTTGTTGCTTCATTTATATCCATGCCTGACTGGTTAAGAATAATCCTTATTGTGACAGGGAGCGTGCCTTTTGCAATTGGAATAGGCTACGCAATCAGAATTGAACAGGTATCTGACTTTCAATGGGCATGACAACATTTATTGTGTCATGCCCATTTGCTCATCATTCCATGCTTTCCCTTTTGTCTGATAAACTGGTCAATCTGCCTTTTTCTCCATAATTTTACAGAAAATGACCGCTGCCACGGTACTGGTTATGGTCGCAACCATCCCCGGTCCCACGATTGCTGCCGGATTTCCGCTGCCGTACTGGCTGCGATAGGCAATGATATTAACAGGGATAAGCTGTAAGGACGATATATTAAGAATCAGAAATGTACACATTTCTTTGGATGCAGCACCGCCTTCAACATATTTTATTCCTCTCCCCTTCTGCCGTTCCTTCTCTAGTCCGGACAGTTCTTCCATCGCCTTTAAGCCCGCAGGCGTAGCCGCCCAGCCAAGCCCGAATACATTTGCGATAAAATTTGTTGCTATGTACTGAAATGCTTTGTGTTCTCTCGGTATGCCCGGAAACAAAAAACGCAGATACGGCATAAGCCGCTTTGCCGCATTCTTTATGATTCCTGCCTCTTCCGCGATCCGCATCAGTCCCACCCAAAAAGACATTACTCCGACCATCGTGATGCTAAGCGCAACCGCCTCTTTTGCCGAGTTTAGAGCCGCATCCGTGACCGACGGAAGTGTGCCGCTTAACGCTGCATAAACAATACCGATCAATATCATAAATCCCCACAAATAATTTAGCATATCGGTTCCTTTCTTTTTTGTTTCATTTTATGTTGCATAATACCGGTTTGTTCCATCATATGATAAAACCAAGCATAATCTTTAGGATATTCCATGAAAAAACTCTTTTTCCACCGCATGTTTCAAAAAAAATATCTTCCCATATACGGTATCTGTCTGATCTTACCCATCTTTTCGTTCCTTCTGCTTTCGCGTCCGGCGGATGACAGCTTAAAGAAAAGCTATGACGACTTTGACTGTTTTTGTACGGATCTTTTCCGGGAAAGTATCACCTCAAATACCATAAACCTCCACTATACACTTGCAGATCCTGCTTCCTACGGCATAAAGAACTACAATGTATCACTGGGAACCATCGGAAAAGAAAGTCACGAAAAGTCACTTCTGGAACTGGAAAATGCAAACCACATCCTATCCGGTTTTTCCACAAAAGACCTGTCTGTTTCACAGCAGATGACGCATGATGTACTTTCTGACTATATAAACGTGGAGCTTTCCGCCTCCCCTTACTATTACTACGATGAACTGCTCCGTTCATCCACCGGAACACAGTCAGAGCTTCCGATCCTTCTTGCCGAGTACACCTTTCGCAATGAACAGGATGTGAAAGATTACCTTACTCTTTTAAGTCAGCTTGACGGCTATTTCAAACAGATCTGTGCCTTTGAACAGGAAAAATCAAAAGCCGGACTGTTTATGTCCGACTTTGCCGCCAAAAACATCCTTGCACAGTGTGAACAGTTTTTAGACAGCAAAGACGATCATTATCTGGTAAACACCTTCTCCACACGTATCGATGCCGCAGAATTTCTGACTACAGAACAAAAAGATGCCTACAAAGCAAAAAACGCACAGATTTTCACCGAGCATGTCCTACCTGCCTATGAATATTTAAAAAACTGCATAAATGAGCTTTGCGGCACCGGAAAAAACGAACAGGGACTCTGCTATCTCCCGGAAGGAAAATCATACTATACCTATCTGATCCGCTCCTGTACCGGTACTTCCGACTCCATCCCGGAACTGGAAACACTGGTAAAAAACAGACGCGACAGTGATCTTTCTTCCATCAGCGCACTCTTAAAAAAGAATCCGTCCCTTGCCGCAGCATCTGCCTCTTATGATCTTGATGACAGTGACCCGACTGCGATCTTAAACCACTTAAAAAATGAGATCACGGCTGATTTTCCGGCTCCGGTCGATACCACATTTACCGTAAAATATGTAGATGACGCATTGAGTGACTTCCTTGCTCCTGCTTTTTATCTCACCGCGCCCATTGATGACATTTCACAAAACTGTATTTACATCAATCCGAAAAGCAGCTACACCAAGATAAAGCTGTTTACCACGCTTGCCCACGAGGGCTATCCCGGTCATCTCTACCAGACCGTCATGACCTCCAGTTACGGTATTCCGACGGTACGCTCTATTTTAAATTATCCGGGATACACGGAAGGCTGGGCAACTTATGTGGAAATGCTTTCTTACCACTATGCCGGACTCAATGAGGATCTCGCTTCGATTTTGCAATTCAATCAGTCTGCGATCCTAAGCCTGTATGCTACCGCCGACTTCGGCATTCATTACGAAGGCTGGTCGTTTGACGATACCTGCTCTTTCTTTGCAGAATACGGCTTCACCGATCCTTCCACGATCCGGGAGATCTATGAACTGATCGTGGAAGAACCGGGGCATTATCAGAAATACTATATCGGCTACCTCAAATTTTTACAGCTAAAAGAAACTGCAAAAGCACTGTTAAAGGACGATTACAACGATGCACTATTTCATGAAGCCATTCTTCGTATGGGACCCGCACCGTTTCCGATCCTTGAAAAATATCTTCCGGTATATCTGAACTCCCCAAACCAGTGATCTTATGCTGAAAAAAAGCAGGATTCCGGTACTTTGCCCCGTACCGGAATCCCGCTTTTTTACTCTTACATCTTTTCAATGATCCTTCTGGCGTCTTCCTCCGGAACCATTCTCGCATAGCTTCCGTTTTCAAACTCCACAACTGCCCCGATGCCTTTCTGAAATACGAAACGAAGGCGTCCGTCACGTACTTTCTTATCGGTATAAAGTTTATGGATCAGTTCTTCCCTGTCAATATAATCCGGAATCTCTGTCGGAAGTCCTGCCTTTTTCAGCAGTGACACTACACGATCCGCATCCGCCGCACTGATGTAACCATAGCTGTTTCCAAGCCATACTTCCGCTGTAAGCCCAATGCCGAGCGCTTCGCCGTGCAAAAGTCTGTAACCGCTCACCGTCTCGATGGCGCGTCCCACGGTATGACCGAGATTTAAGACTTCACGCAGACTCTTCTCCAGCTCATCCTTCATAACGACCTCATACTTAATTCGGCAGTTTTGCTCTGCGACATGCTCAAGCACCTCCGGCTGGAATGCAAAAATGTCATCCATATGTTCTTCCAGATAAGTAAAGAAATCATAATGCGCCAGACACGCATGCTTGATCGTTTCCGCCAGACCACTCACGAGCTGACGCTTCGGCAGTGTCTTCCACGATGCAATATCGATATATACCTTTTTGGGCTGATTGAACATTCCGATCAGGTTTGTCGCAAGCGGAGTGTCTACGGCAGTCTTTCCGCCAATGGAAGCATCAGCCGCTGCAAGAAGCGTTGTTGCATAATTTAAAAACGGAATTCCGCGTCCGAAAGTTCCCGCCACAAAACCGGCAAGATCCGTTACAACGCCGCCGCCGACCGCGATAATACAGCAGTCTCTGCGAAATCCGGCTGCAAGCATCGCATCTTCCACTTCCTCTTTTGTCTTGCGCACCTTGCTTTTTTCCCCATTCGGGAACACAAAAAGCTGTGCCATAAATCCCGCCTCTGAAAGAAATCTGCATATCTTATCCCCATGCAGTTCTTTTACGATATCATCAGTCACAACTGCAAACTTATGTACATTACCAACCAGACCATTTTTTAAGTCTTCTACCAGCTTTTCTTCCAGTCCGTATCCAATCTCAATATCGTAAGAATCATCCACGACTTTCTTTAATCCAACATGAAAATTGCTCATAAACTCCTCCTTTTTATCCTTTATCCCTACCGTTCCAAAAGCGCCTGATAAACGTCACGCTTGCTGATCCCGCGATCCTTTGCCACCAGCTTCATTGCTTCCTTTCGGTCTGTTCCCTGCTCCTCATAATATGCCATGTGTTCTTCTAACGTCATGGCTTCCCATGCCTTTTGCTGTTCCTCTTTCAGTTCCTCGCGGCTTTTTCCTTCAATTACGATCACATACTCACCGCGCGGCTCGTTTTCTTTATAAAATAAAAGTGCCTCAGCAAATGTTGTGGGAAAGACCTCCTCATGCTTTTTGGTCAGTTCCCGGCAAAGCCGTATTCTGCGGTCGCCAAGTATTGCGTAAAGCTCCTCTAACGTTTTCACCAGATGATGCGGTGCCTCATAGACAATGATCGTGCGTGTCTCTTTTTCTAACTCTTTTAAGATCTCCGCACGTTCTTTCTTTTCACGCGGCAGAAACGCCTCAAAGCAAAAACGTCTGGTCGGAAGACCGGACATCGTAAGCGCCGTGATGCAGGCGGCAGGTCCCGGCAGTGAAGTCACCGTGATCCCTTCCTCCATACAGATCCGCACCAAATCCTCACCCGGATCGGAGATACCCGGCGTTCCCGCATCCGTGATCAGCGCAATATTTTTTCCCTCACGCAGTTTTGCGGCAAGCTGGTGTGCCTTTTCAATTTTATTGTATTCATGATAGCTCGTCATCGGGGTTTTTATCTCAAAATGATTCAAAAGCCTGATGGAATTTCTTGTATCCTCCGCAGCTATCAAGTCTGCTTCCTTTAATGTGCGAAGCACTCGGAATGTGATATCTTCAAGATTTCCGATCGGTGTCGCACATAAATATAATGTTCCTGCCATAATCCGACTCTGCCAATTCCTTTATCTAAATTTGCCGCACTTAATATCCATAAATATCCGTGATCTCATCCGAATAAACGCCCTGCTCGCGGTATACGATCAGCGGTTTTTCCACAGTCATGCGCGGATTTCCGCCCCGGATTCCACCGATCAGCACCATATTCGGCTCTTTATCCACAAACGGATACACCAGTTTCATGCGTTTCGGCTCGATCTTGTATTTCGTCATCGTCACCATGATCTCCGCCAAACGGAACGGGCGGTGAACCATGTAAAAACGTCCGCCCGGCTTTAACAGCTTCGCACTCTGTCTCACCACATCATCCAGAGTACAAAGCACCTCATGTCTGGCAATGTATTTTGCCTCTTCGCTGTTCTTTAAACCATGCTGTCCGATCATATACGGCGGATTTGTTATGATCACATCAAACGAAGACGGTGCAAATAACGAAGATGCCTCTTTGATGTCTCCGGTCACGATCGACACTCTTTCTTCCAGTTTATTGTAAGCAACGCTTCTGCGCGCCATATCCGCACTTTCTTCTTGAATTTCAAGCCCGGTAAAATGTCTGCCTTTCGTCTTTGCTTCTAAAAGGATCGGTATGATCCCGGTTCCTGTTCCGAGATCTAAAACCTCGTCTCCCTCACGCACCTCGGCAAAACCGGAAAGCAGCACCGCATCCATACCAAAACAAAACCGCTTCGGATCCTGAATGATCGAATATCCATTGCGGTTTAAATCATCCAACCGTTCTCCCGGATGTAAAAAATCACTTTGCGTCATCGAGCTTTGATTTTCCTCCCTTATCCTCCAAAGCGGAGAGTTCCTTTAATTCCTGCGCAGAAAGCTTTACACTGTCTCTCCTTTTTCGCGGTCGGAATTTCAGTTCTTTGACCTTGTACTCATGCAGTTCCTTCTCATCGTTTACCTCAACGATTACTTTTACCAGCTGGCGCAGCACGTTTACACTCTGCACTTCGCCCTTTAATCCGTCAAAGGTCGTCACTGTATCTCCGATATTCGGCAGACGGCTGTTTAAATATTCATATGTCTCTTCCTCATTTTTCAAGCAGCACATCAGTCTGCCGCATACGCCTGAGATCTTAGTCGGATTTAAAGAAAGATTCTGCTCCTTCGCCATTTTGATGGATACCGGCGCAAACTCGGACAGATAGGATTTACAGCAGAGCTCTCTGCCGCAGATTCCGATGCCTCCGAGGATCTTTGTCTCATCACGGACACCGATCTGGCGCAGCT
>CAYMCM010000005.1:0-61641 GCA_964388945.1 uncultured Roseburia sp. | reverse complement strand
ACTTTATATAACAAAAGATATATAATCGTTGTTATATAAAGGAGGTTACATATGCCGCCCAGAGTAAAAATAACAAGGGAAATGATCATACAAGCCGCATTTGAAATTACAAGAGCAGATGGAATCGAATCTGTAAATGCAAAAAGTGTAGCAAAATATTTAAAATGTTCTACACAGCCTGTCATGTATAACTTTGCAACAATAGAAGAATTGAAACTCACGGTATTTGACACAGCATTTGCATATATGAAAAAGAGTGTTGTTTTTCCCAAAGGAAAAAAAAGCGAATATCCGATGAGGGAGGTAGGACTGGACTATATTTCGTTTGCAAGAACAGAGCCGAATTTATTCCGATTACTGTTTGAATCATCCTATTCGGATCGATGTCCGGTGGATGATCTTGGAGTAGATTTCGATTTTCAGCCTGTCATAGAAGCATTTGCAAAATTCTTAAATACCAGTATAGAAGAAGCAAGAGAGGAATGGCTGATACGATATTTTATGGTTCATGGAATAGCAAGCCGGATTGTGAATCAGAAAGTGGATTATTCTGATGAGCAATTACTTGAATTTATGGTTCGATTTGATGCAGGACGGTAGTGAACTGGAACATAGAAAAGGAGAATCATGGATAATTACGAACAGGACACAATGGCATGGGTATTGTGTCCGGAGTGTAGGGCGAAAACAAGGATACAGATAAGGAAAGATACTGTGCTTCAAAACTTTCCATTATTTTGTCCAAAGTGTAAAAGTAATTTTATAATAGAAGTCAAAGATTTACAAATAACATATTGTTCGAAAGCCAGACGCTAAGACGCAGAGCTGCCTATTGTTCAGGGTGGTACTGCGTTTTTTCTTTTCGGAACAAAAAATATTTATGAAGAAAATAAACACAAAGGAGAAGGTGATTCATATGGAAAACAAGGATAATCAGTTTTTTTATGAGAATGAGGTAGCGGTAACAAAAAAGATGGTCCGGATTTTACGTTGGCTGATACTGGCATTTCCGGCAATTATGGTGTTTTCTGCTATTGGTTTGTTTCGGTCAGAAATATCAGACTTGCTTGTTATGACGGGAATCGGTTTCATTGTTACGATGGGACCAACGGTTGCATATAAAGCGGGCGTATCGATCCGTATATTAAAATATATGGTTTTGATCGCATTATGTGGTCTGCTTGCGATCATGGCAAGTAATGCTTCCGTAGGTATTTATATGACATATGCCCTGCCGATGGTATTCAGCATTTTCTATTATGATAAAAAGCTGACCTTACAGACGTCGGTGTTTAGTTATATGTTTCTGGTAATATCACTGTTTTTTCGGTCGAAAGGAGTAGAATTAGCGGAGAATGAAACAAGTTTTGTCTGGTTCGTGGCTCACAGTACGGGATTCCTGATTGAACAGGTTGTAGTAGCATTTGTCTGTGTGAAGATTGCCGAGGGTGCGAGAAAAGTGCTTGAGAATCTCAATGATACACAAAAAGTAGCGCTTCTGGTATCTGAATGTAATCAGGCATCTGCGGAGCTTATGAGTGAGACAGAAGGCTTTAAAAAGAATATCGTTCGTTTTCAGGAAACAAATGGGCAGATCACGCTTGCCGCAGAAAAATCACTTACAGACTGCGACAGCAATGAAGAACTTGCAGTTGAACTGACGCAGGAGACAAAGGCGGCTTTGACGAATGCGGAGCATATCAGACAGCAAAGTACACAGATGGTAACGATCGCACAGGAAACGTATGAAAAGCTGGGCGAATACATTACATATATGACAGATACGGCAACAAGTATGGAAAAGATGAGAGAGACTGCAGGAGACACCGAAAATTCGATTGAAAGTCTGAAGGAGGCTATGGACGAGGTATCAGAATTTGCTCAGACCATAGGGAATATTACATCACAGACGAACCTGCTGGCATTAAATGCAAGCATTGAAGCCGCAAGAGCCGGAGAACACGGAAAAGGTTTTGCGGTCGTGGCAGATGAAGTCCGTGTCCTTGCTGAGAATTCAAAGACAGCAAGTGAATCTATCAAAGGCATTATTGCCAATATCGGAGAACTGCTTGAAAAAGTTCAGGCTGCGAATAAGAAGAATGTGTCATCCATTGAAGAAGGACTTGGACAGATCAATAATGCAAAGGAAGAGGCAGATCAGATTGGAGCTATGCAGACCGACTCTAAAGAAATGGCGACGCAGGTATTAGAAGCCAGTCAGGAAACGGAGGATTTTGCACATAAGCTTGGAGATACTTCAGAGAGACTGCAGGAGCTTGTTGAGAGTCTCAGAGAGCAGACCAGAGAGGTTGTGGAACAGGGAAAGAGCCAGAAGCGGGTAGCAGAAGAAGTCAAAAACGCATTCCTTAGTGTAGAACAGGTTGCGGAAAGGCTTGTAGATATTGCAGATCAACCAGTGTAAATTTAGAAAAAGAGCTATTGCAAGTTCAATGTCAATAAGTTAGTTTAATTGTTGATATGGACGGAGCAATAGCTCTTTTTTATGTCAAACACCAGAACAAATGTTCTAAAAACATTTACAGTACATTCAGATTTTGATATAATTACATTAATTGTACATAAATGTGATATATTTAATTCAGTAGAAATCGATAATATGAGTCTATATAATAAAAAATTGTGACAGGAGAAGTTATGAAACGAATTTTATTAGTGGAAGATGATCTCAGTTTGATGAAAGGTCTGTCGTTTGCGATAAAAAAACAGGGATACCTTCTTGACGTTGCCCGGACACGTAGTGAGAAAGACAGCGTATGGGCAGACGGAAAATATGATCTGGTAATCTTGGATGTAGCTTTACCGGATGGTTCGGGATTTGATATATGCAGAGAAATACGCCAGGTATCGAAAATCCCCATTATGTTTTTGACAGCAGCAGATGATGAGACAGACATTATTATGGGGTTGGATATCGGAGCGGATGACTATATCACAAAACCATTTAAGCTGGCGGTGTTTATGTCGCGTATCAATGCACTGCTTCGCAGAAGTGACAATTTCAATCAGCCGGATACCGAATTAAGATCCAATGGAATCACGCTCCGCCTTCTGACAGGGGAAGTATATAAAAATAATGAAAAGATTGAATTGACAGGAAATGAGTATAAGCTCCTGCATCTTCTTATGGAAAATCCCGATCAGGTGCTTTCTCCCGAACAGATCTTAAATTATTTATGGGATTGCGATGGAAACTACGTGGATAATAATACTCTGACGGTATACATACGCAGACTTCGGACCAAAATCGAGGATGATCCGGGAAAACCGAACCGGATTGTGACAGTGCGGCGTATGGGATATAAGTGGAACAGGGGCAGGTGATGCGTATGATGAAAATATTGGCAGATAAGAGGGTCAAGACACTTATGTGTGAGATAATCGTGTGTATATTGGGCTTCACACTGCTCTCTGTGCTATGCATCGTTTTAAACATGAATGAGATCATAGTTTTGCTGCTATGCGCGTTTGGTATGTGTATAGCAATTCTGGGATGCTGCTATAAATATTTTAAAGAACAGAATGAAATTATGGAAAATGCAGTGGCGCAGATCACAGAATATATTTCCGGCAACAGGGAGGCACGTATTCCATGTAATGAGGAAGGACAACTTTACAGACTGTTCCACGAAGTAAATTCTCTTGCGGTTATCTTGAACGCAAATGCGGAAAATGAGCGAAGATCAAGGCAATTTCTAAAGAATACCATATCAGATATTTCACATCAGCTAAAAACACCTCTCGCAGCATTAAATATTTATAATGGACTTTTGCAGGGAGAAACAGAAGAACTTCCGGAGATTCAGGAGTTCGCAGAATTGTCAGAGCGGGAACTTGACCGGATTGAGACTCTGGTTCAAAATCTGTTAAAGATCACAAAGCTGGATGCCGGTTCTATTGTGTTTGAAAAAAAATCTGAAAATCTGGCGGATATGATGGGAGAGATCGAGCTGCATTTCGCATATCGGGCGAAACAGGAGCAGAAAGAGCTGTTATTGTCCGGTGATGAAGATATTCTATTGCTTTGTGACCGGGACTGGCTCGTGGAAGCGATAGAAAATATCGTGAAAAATGCTTTTGACCATACAGACAGTGGAGATTTGATCAAGATTCAGTGGAAATGTTCTGCTTCGATGGTTCAGATCAGCATAAAAGACACTGGATATGGGATTCATCCGGAGGATCTGCATCATATTTTCAAACGTTTTTATCGAAGCAGGTTTTCGAAGGATACACAAGGGATCGGTCTTGGACTTCCTCTTGCCAAAGTAGTGATTGAAGAGCATAACGGTACGATCGAGGTTGACAGTGAATTAGGTGTGGGTACGACGTTTGTAATAACTTTTCTGATTCCTACAAAATTGTAGGCTGACTGTCATCTGGCTGTAAGATATGGATGTTAGGATAAAGTGGAAAAAGAGAGAAAAAGACAGAAAGAAGGTTTATGATATGGATTTATTGAAAGTGAAATCAATTTCTAAAACTTACGGCAGTGGTGAAACAGCAGTACATGCATTAAGGAGAGTCAGTTTTTCGGTTCCCAAGGGAGAATTTGTTGCAATCGTCGGGGAATCCGGATCGGGAAAAAGTACATTGCTTAACATGATCGGCGCATTAGACAATCCGACATCAGGGAAAGTGCTGATTGATGGAAAGGACATTTTTGCCATGAAGGAAAGCAAACTCACGATATTCCGGCGAAGAAATATCGGCTTTATCTTTCAGGCGTTCAATCTGATCCCGGAGCTTACGGTGGAACAGAATATTATTTTTCCGCTCTTACTGGATTACCAAAAACCGAATAAAAAGTATCTGGAAGAACTGCTGACGGTGCTGAATTTAAAAGAGCGCCGGAATCATCTGCCGAGTCAGTTATCCGGAGGTCAGCAGCAGAGGGTGGCGATCGGGCGTGCACTGATCACACGTCCTTCATTGATCCTTGCGGATGAACCGACGGGAAATCTGGATACACAAAACAGCAGTGAAGTGATCGCTTTGTTAAAAAATGCATCAAAGAAGTATGCACAGACCATCATCATGATCACGCACAGCCGGAGTATTGCCCAGACAGCAGACCGGGTTTTACAGGTGTCGGATGGTGTGCTGACGGATATGGGGAGGTGCAGAGAATGAAAAGCTATCTAAGCCTGGTGCCGATTTCTGCCCGCGTTCATAAACGTCAGAGCCGGATGACACGTATTTGTATTATTCTTGCAGTGTTTCTTGTAACGGCGCTTTTTTCTATGGCAGAAATGTGGATCGGATCGGAAAAAGACGCTATGATCGCAAAACACGGAAATTATCATATCATACTTCAAAACATGGCGGAGGATATGGCTAAGCAGATTGCACAGCGGTCGGATGTCGAGATATCTTCCTGGTATGAGGAGATAAGCGCTGAGACGAAGCAGGGTTATTATATAAATGGTAAAAATGCGGTGGTATACGGAAGTGAGCCATCCTATACTGCGGATATCAGGAATTATCCGGCAGAAGGCTCTAATCCGCAGACTGACAAAGAAGCTGCGCTCAGTGCGGATGCAAAAGAACTTCTGGGCGTTGGTGTGGGAGATAATATTACGTTAAACACACCTGCGGGAGACTTTCATTATACAATATCCGGATTTTATGAAGATGATACGGAATTTAACAAGAGTATAGAAGGAAGCTGTGTGTATGTGAACAGGGCTGCATTTGATAAAATCTGCAGTTTGAATGAGGAAGAGTCCATGCCTCAGTATTACATCCGTTTTAAGGAAGATGCAAACCTAAAAAAGACGATTGCTGACATAAAACAGCAGTATAACCTTACATCTGAGAATGTAGACGAAAATATAGCTGTTTTAGGGCTTTCCGGTGCCAGTAGCAACGAAAGTGCAAAGAATGTTTATCCATTAGTCGGAGTTTGTTTTTTACTGATATTGATATCAGGGGTTTTGATGATTTCCGGCTGTATCAACAGTAATGTTGCGCAAAGAACAAATTTTTTTGGGATGATGCGGTGTATTGGTGCAAGCAAACAGCAGATCATACGATATGTGAGACTGGAAGCACTGAACTGGTGTATCACTGCCATTCCGGCAGGATGTTTGCTTGGTGTTATAACAAACTGGATACTGTGTGCTGTATTAAGACTTTTGGTAAAAGGTGAATGGGCATATATGCCGCTTTTCGGAGTAAGTGTGCTTGGTATCATCTGTGGAGTTGCAATGGGTATCATCACTGTATTCATTGCTGCAAATTCTCCGGCAAAACGAGCGGCAAAAGTTTCTCCGGTATCAGCCATATCCGGGAATACAGGCGCAGAGAAAAGTGTCAGCCATGTGGCGAATACAAAGTTTTTTAAAATTGAAACCATCCTTGGTATTCATCATGCAGTGGGGACTAAGAAAAATCTGATTCTCATATCAGGATCGTTTGCGCTTACGATTGTGTTGTTTTTGTTTTTTTCCGCCTGCCTGGATGTAGTACATTGTCTGCTTCCATCGCTGAGCAATTTCTCACCGGATATTACGATCTCAAGTCAGGAGGAAACAAATTCCATAGACGAAAATCTTGTCGCGGAAATTTCGAAGCTGCCGGGGGTAGAGCATACATTTGGTATTATGTATGCAATTAAGACGCCAGCAAAGATCAATGGCATTGAACAGACGATTGATCTGATGTCCTATGAGGAATTTATGTTTGATAATACGAAAAACTCAGTGGTAAGCGGAGATTTATCAAAGGTTTATGGAGATTCAGATTATGCACTTACGGTTTTTAGTCAGGACAGTCACCTTGATGTGGGGGATAAAGTAGAAATTGGAGACAAGGAGCTTGAAATTGCCTGTGTTGAATCCGAGGGAATCGGAAGTGTCAGCGGATCGGCAACTGTGGTCTGCTCGGAAGAAACATTTACCCGGCTGACAGGAGACGAAGATTATCTCATGGTAAATGTCATCTTAAAAAAAGATGCAACGGAGGCAACAGTGAATCAGATCCGCAGTCTGGCAGGAGATCTTTCATTTATAGACAACAGAGCAAATGATAGTGAGATCAAAGGTTCTTACTGGGTATTCCGGCTTGCCGCTTATGGATTTCTGGCGATCATTTCTTTGATTACGGTACTCAATATTATGAACAGTATTTCCATGAGTGTGTCCGCAAGGACGAAACAATACGGCGCAATGCGGGCTGTCGGTATGGAAAACCGGCAGATTACAAAGATGATAACGGCCGAAGCGGTCACATATGCCGTTTGCGGCATGATCGTCGGAGATATTTTCGGCTTACTGCTTCATCATTTATTGTACGAAAAAGTGATCCTTACACATTTTGGAGGAAATTGGAAAGTGCCATTTGTTCCGCTTGGGATCATATTGCTGTTGGTTTTGATTTCCTGTGCTGCGGCAGTGTATGCACCGGCAAAACGCATGAGGGATCTGGCGATCACAGATACGATCAATGATCTGTAATGAATCATGGCCGGGCAGTAAAGGGTATATCACGAAAGTGATATGCCTTTTTTTGTTACGGCAACAAGGAAAAATTACACCAGCTAACGATTTTTTTGCATGAAAGGAATATGAAGGAAATGTAATGTTAGAATCGTATTATCAAAAAAGAAGCAGGTGAGAAAAAATGAAAGTTGCGAAAGATTACATAATGAAATTGGGATTCGTTTTTAAAGAAATTTTTAAAGCAGGTCCGAGCGTCTTTTTCCTTTCTGTTGGTTCCATGGTGATCGCAGGTATCAGTCCGGTATTGATTACTTATCTGACCGCAGAATTGATAGAAAAGTTAGGACAAAATATCGGAAACGGATCTCAGGCGGTATATGTGAAAGTCATTGGTGCGTTTGCTGCGATGTTCCTGCTGGTCGTCATATCATATGCGACGGAGAGCGTGAAAACGGTGATATGTGCTGTTGCAGGACTTAAACTATCACATAATATTGAAAATTTAGTTGCCGATAAATTTCAGAATATCAAACAGGAAAGGATCGATAATCCGGAATTTTTAGATTTACATACAAATACCTTAAACAGATGCGGTTCTGAGCCGCTTAACCTGATGGAAAGCCTGTTTGGTACGGTTGCAAATGTCATAAGCCTTGCAGGTTACGCAGTTATCATAGCAAAACATAATTTTATAGCACTTTTCGTCATCATTGTTTTTACCCTGCCGATCATTTTATTCAAGCGAAAATATCAGGGGCTGACATTTCGATTCTATAATGAAAGGACGATGCAGTTACGAAGGATCATGTACTATCTGGAACTGCTTACGGAACCAGAATACACAAACGAGGTCAGAGGATATCGGCTGTATGGTTATATCAGCGGACAAAGAAAAAAATTATTTCAGGATTTTATAGGCGGAAATACCAAAATTGCAGCGAAAGAAATTACGGTATCACTGTTTAGCAGTCTTATCTCTATGATAGGTGCGATTCTGGTTGGTGTGTGGCTGATCCAAAAAACGATCGCAGGAACGATGACAGTTTCTGAATTTTATTTGCTGATCACCGCGATCATGACGATTGCAACGGATCTGCTGGCATTATCCGATCAGATCGCATCCAATAGTAAAAGCATGATGTTTATCAATTACATTTTTGATTATATGAAGGAACCGAATTTGATCAAAAGCAGTGATCTTAAAATTGAGGACAAGCCTGCACATGAGATTCGCTTTGAAAATGTGAGTTTTAAATATACGGGTTCTGACAACTATGTGTTAAAAAATATCAATGTGAGCATCAATACAAGCGAGACGGTCTGTCTTGTTGGGGAAAATGGAAGCGGAAAGTCTACTTTTGTGAAATTGCTGTTAAGGATTTATGATCCGACCGAAGGACGCATCCTGTTAGATAATATTGATCTGAAAGAATACGATATCAATGAAATACGAAAGTTTTACGGCGTGTTATTTCAGGATTATGTGAAGTTTGCAGACAGCGTACATAATTGTATCGGCTTTGGAAATATAGATGAGCTTCAAAACGATGCCGGAATACAAGAAGCCGCAAGAATGACAGGAGCAGATACATTTATTGGAAATTACAAAGAGGGATATCAGACAAACTTGAGCAAAATGTTTTTCAATGATGCAATAGAACCATCCGGAGGACAGTGGCAGAAAATCGCGATATCCAGAGCGGTTTATTCCGGGGCGCAGGTTCTGATCTTAGATGAGCCGACCGCCGCATTAGATCCAAAATCAGAGGTGAAAATGTTTGATACATTTAAGAGTATCAGCGAGTTAAAATCGACAGTTATCATTTCTCACCGGATGTATATTACAAAACTGGCAGATAAGATCATTTTATTGGAAAAGGGTGATCTGATTGAAGAGGGAAGCTTTGAGGAACTGATTAAACTGAAAAAAGAATTTTATACCATGTATAAGATTCAATCAGATAGTTACGCAATGTCGATTGAGTAAAAAGAACAAATACGGGTTATTGATCATTTATATGGTCTGCTACATAGATGATGGAGGGAAGGAAGTGAGAAGTATGACAACGAAAAAAACGAATTTGAAAAAGGTCAATAAGACCAATCATTCAACGGTAAGAATGCTGGCTTGCCATTGTGGATGCGAAGGCAGGATCGGTAATGCTTTCAAAAAACAGTATGTAGGAAGCTTTGTTTAGCCATTGCTAAGACAAGGATTATAAGTTATAAGGAGGTGAAAAGCATGAAAAATAAGAAAGTGAATTTAAAGAAGGTCAACAAGGTAAACAATTCAACCGTAAAAACACTGAGCTGCCATTGCAAATGCGCTGGTAAACCGGTATCTGCATACAGCAATGGATATGTAGGAATGTTCTTATAATTTCTGTGGCAGGTACATATCAGACACAGAAAATGTAGATAAAGCATCATCTGGTAGCAAACTATATAAATAATCAATAACCCGATAGAAGAAGGAGGAGAGTATGTACTTAGCAAAAATAATTAAGACAGGGGATCGCGTATATGTCTATGACGCATTAAACAACCGATTTGCAGCGGTAGATTCAGAAGACGAGTTGTTGGATAATAACAGTTATGCCGGATTTTTACAGGATAGCGGTTTCAGGGACATTAAAAAGTCCTGTGAATTTGAGGTGAGATACCCTCTTAGTGAAGACGAATTAAAAGATATGCTTGCCGGAAAAATAAAGAGCATTACGCTGGCACTGACGGAACAGTGTAATTTGAGATGCCAGTATTGCGGTTACATGACAAAATATCTGGATCATAGTTATCATTTAAAAGAGATGCCCAAAGAGATAGCCTTAAAAGCCATAGATTTTCTGATGAAAAATTCCGAGGAAAGCGATGTATGTAATATCGGATTTTATGGGGGAGAACCTCTGCTTCGCTTGGATCTTATTAAGGAGTGCATTGCCTATGTCAAGGACAAGTATCCGTTCAGACAGCCTACCTATAACATAACGACAAATGCTACTCTGCTAAGTGATGAGATCGCAGATTTTCTGATTGAAAATGATATTAAGATAACGATCAGCCTTGACGGTCCGGAAAAACATCAGAATAAATACAGGGTGGATGGAAATGGAAACGCCAGTTATGAAAACGCACTTCAAAATATTAAGGCACTTTGTCGGAAAGATCCGAAATATTTTAAAGAGAGTGTTACCTATAATGTGGTTATGTATAACGGTGCTAATAAAGAACTGTTCGAGTCTTTGGATGGTCTTTGGAAAGCTGATGTAACATTGATCGATCTTTTTGAAACGGAATATTTTAAGCAGGTAAAGGATAAGAGTGATGAGCAGAAAAGTGATGAACAATTTGATGCAAGAGCGTATGATTTTGCTTACCGGAGTACACTGACGAATATGAAAAAGTATCATAATGCATTTAACTCATCCGAAGTCAGCAGTACCATTTTTCCGGGAGGTTTTTGTATTCCGGGCGTAAGGAAAAATTTTGTTACTACCGATGGAAAGATCATTATCTGTGAAAAGGTAGATGAGTGTGAGGAGCTTTTTGAGATTGGGGACGTCTATACAGGCATTGATATGGAAAAGATCAAGAGGCTTGTTGATACAACAGTAGAATGTTTGAGTAAATGTAAGCATTGCTGGGCAGCCAGATTCTGCAGTATCTGTTTTATGGATCTTTTAAAGGTGGGAAATGAATATTGTAAGAATTCCCGCAAGAACGTAGAAAATGAGCTGGGGTATTATCTGGATCGGATCTGCACAGACAGAGATCTGGTGAATTATGTAGCCAATATATCATTAGTTTAGGTACAGGAGGAAGAAAATGAAGATTGCATTGATTGACATCGGGGTTTCGAAAAATGAGATCGGAAATGGAACAGAAGTCCGGCATTTTTCTTTTGATGATAACGGGGAACTGGCAGAAATCTATAAAGAGCCGGAAGAAGAGCATGGTACGCATTGCTTTAAAGAGATTGTATCTAACGCAAAGCTTACGAAACCACAGATCTTAGACTTAAACATATCGGATGATTCCGGAAAACTGCAGGTAGCTTCCATGATTGCAGCAATTGAAAAAGCAATAGAGGAACGGGTGGATATGATAAGTATCAGCCTGGGCTTAACGGCATATTCCAAGGAGCTGTATGATGTCTGTGAAAAGGCGGTTTTGAATAATATTGTGATCTTATCCGCAGCGTCGCACAAAAATACCATATCGTTTCCGGCAGATTTCAATAATGTGATCTGTGTCAATGTGGATCAAAAACAGGCTGAAAAAATAAGAACCATTGGCACTGCCGCTGTTTCTGTGTCCATGAAAGATTATATCATGACAGAAAATGGAGTGGAATTTGACTTTGGATCTTCGAGTATGGCGTGTGCAAGGGCGTGCGGATATTTTTGTGATACATTAGGGGATGCACCACTAAACGATAAATATAAGATCTTATCCAAAAAGTATAATATCAGACTGCATGACACAGAGGGCATTCAGGGTAAAAATATCCGAAAAGAAAGCGAGATAAAAAATATCCTGTCACAGCATAAGGTCGCTGTTGTGCTTTTTCCGGCATCTGTAACAGAAGATGTGAAGAAAGAGATGCTGCATGAAAATATCGTGGCATATTACGATTATGAAAAAGGAGGATTTTATACTTTTGGGGATGGTAAGGAAACAGATGACTTCGACGTGATCATGCTCATCAGTTCGTTGTACCATGATCTGCAATTCCCGGCGGCGATCAAAGAAAAGTACAAAGAGAAGAGGATCATTTACATCGGTAATTTCTTAAAAAAAGATGATAATGGCTATCTGCTTTCTTACGATAAGTATCAGGCATCAGAAATGGCGGTATTGGAGAAACCTGTTATTGCAGTTGCCGGATTATGCAGCGGATTAAATAAGACGGATGTTCAGACCGCATTACTCCATAAATTTCGGGAAGACGGATTGGATATTTGGGCTGTTTCCAACAATCCGATCGGGCTGTTGTATGATATGGACATTTTCAATTATCCGACAGAATTAAAATTCCCTGATATTGTCTATTCGATCAATAGCTATATGTATCTGACGGAAGTAAATAAAGACATGGATGCATGGCTTATCAACATTGGCGGGGCGATCGGTCAGGTAAATAATCTGAATACATACAATTTCGGGAAGTTGGCAGATGCCTATTTCTCGGCGGCAAATATAGATGCTGCCGTTTTATGTGTAAATACTTTTGTAGATGCGGAAAATTTGAAGCTGCAGTTGGCGACTTTGTACAAGTATGGAATGGAAAAGATATTCCTTGTTTTATCACATTATGATATTGACGCGGCAACTATGGATTATAAGGATGGTTTACAGACTTATTATGTAGATGATGAGAAATATCGTCAGGCATTTGAATATTTAAAAGCAAATATGAAAGAAAAGGTATTTACGCTCGAAGACGTTTACAATGGAAATCTTTATGACAATATTATTGAAGCATTAAGTTAAGAGTGGTAAAATGAGGTACATAAAATATAAGAGAGTTGATAAAAATGCTGAATATAGCAATTTGTGATGACGATATCCGTACTACCGGAAAAATGGAAATGTTGATACAAAAGATAGCGAAACAAAATTTTATTGATGTAGAAACAGAAGTTTTCTGGGATGGTGAGGATCTGGTGGATGCCATTACGAATGAGAGCGGCTTTGATATCATTTATCTGGATATAGAAATGAAGAAAGAGGATGGGATTTCTGCGGCGAAACGGATCAGAATGTACGATAAAAATGTTTTGATCATTTATGTTACAAGCCATGAAAACCATATGAAGGAATCTTTTTTGGTGCGTCCGTTTCAATTTTTGGTAAAACCGGTAAGTGAAGCGCAGATGGAAGCCTGCTTTCAGGCAGCTTATGAAGAGATATGCAGTGAAGACTGCTATTTTCGGTATAGTTATCAGCGGGTAAACCGGAAAATTCCAATAAGAGATATTTTATATTTTGAAAGTAATAAGAGAAAGGTATTGATCGTAACGGAGCATGGCGATTATGAGCTGTATGGAAAATTAAATGAGATCGAAAAGAGTTTAAAAGAATCAAAAGTATCTTTTCTGCGGGTACATCAGTCGTATTTGGTCAACTACAAACATGTGGAAGGACAGGCGTATGATTTTGTCCTTATGGATAATGGCAGGAAGATCTCGATCAGTGAGGACAGAAGAAGAATGATTAGCGAACAGTATTGTTCGATGGAGGATACCTTCTATGTTAATGGATAAGATATTATTGTGTGGAACAGATATACTGCTTATTGTGTTTGCAGTATACCTGTTCTTTTATTATTTTGATATATTTTTTAAGCGGAGAAAAAAGAAATTATTGTTCTTGATCGGGATCGGTGTGTTTGTGATATGGCAGTTTGGAATAGCAGGTATCAGTGTATTGCCGATCTATATAAATATTGCGGTTACGATCATGGTCACATTGTTTGCGGTTATAAATATTTATGAAAGCAGTGTGCAGAATAAATGTGTTTTTGTGATCGCATTCAACGCGATCTGGATGCTGATGGAAACGATCTGTAATTATCTGCTGATGACATTCTGCGAGCAATATGCAATGATACGGTCTCTGGGCTCGGTGATCTCAAAAGTATTCTTCCTGATTGTTATTATGGCGTTAAAAAGAGTCTTTATGAGCGACGAGATAAGAGAGCTGTCTGCGAAATACAGTATTATGCTTGTATTGATCCCGACAGGAAGCATTTATATCATGAACAGTATCTTTATGCTGGATTATAAGGTGAACAATCATCGTGTTATGGCTAATTCGGTGATCGCGGCAGTTATTTTACTCGGTATCAACGTTTTGATCTTTTATATGTATATGAAGCTGGCGGATGATCTGCAGTTAAAGCGAAAGAATGCTGTTTATGAGCAACAGTTGGAATTGTGCGAACGGCACCAGCAGGAAAGAGAATTATCGACTCTGCAGCTTCGGGATGCAAAACATAACATGAAAAATAATCTGATCTCAATTCTTGCCTATGCTGAAAATGGAGAGAATGATAAGATCATTAAATTTGTCAATGAAGTAATGGAAGGCGGCGGCATGGCGGTACCGGCAATCACAAATAGCGGCAATATTGTGGTCGATTCGCTGATCGGTTACTGGTATTTGATGGCAAAAAGAGAAGGCATTGATTTCTCAGTCAATCTTGCCATTCCGATGATGATCCCGTTCAAAGGTGCGGATATATCCCTGATTTTGGGAAATCTGTTGGAAAATGCGGTAGAAGCTGCAAAAAGTGCGGCTGGCGATAAATACATAAAAGTTCATATAAAGTATGATAGGAATAATTTACTGATATTTATGACCAACAGTTATAAAGGAACACTTTTAAAATCAAGGGATAACAAATTGAAAACCACAAAATCAGATGCCGGAAATCATGGAGTGGGTCTTTCTTCGGTATATCATGCTGCTTTAAAATATCAGGGAACCGTAGTGATTGATGATTCCGTTCCTGAATGCTTTAAGATCAGAGTGCTATTATATGGAACACAGGAATAATTACATGAACAGGCGCAATAATTACATGATGCAGAATAAGATCACAAAAGAGATAAAATTGAAAGATACAAAAGATGAATGCAGGCGGTGTAATAATATGGAAAAAGTGTTGCTGTTTAGTGATGAACAAAAAATATTTGAAGTTACAAATAAAGTATTAAAAGAAGAATATGAGTTTGTATGGTGCACGTATGCCGGGTTGAATGAGAACAGATATACAAAAGCTGATATTGTGATCATGCATTTTGATGAGCAAATGACAAAAGAGGGAACCTTTTGGCAGATCGTTAAAGTGAAAGGAAGATTGGGACATAGCATACCGATCCTCGCTATCATTGAAGGGGGAACACCTCAGGATATTTATGCTGCGTTGAAAGCAGGGGCTTATGATTATTTAGAGACGGTAGAAAATGTGAGGGAATATAAGAAAAAAATAAAAGATATATTTTTGTGGAGCTGGTATATAAAAAAATATGGACTGGGAGGAGGGCTTGTCTAAAAAAATTACATGAACACTCGGATTTTTTACAACAAGGAAATTTCAGGAATATTTTGCAGTAATATATAGGTACATTAAAAGAAAGGAGATTTTCAATATGAAATCTAACAATGTAAAAAATCAGAATCAGCCGGCGAAAGTACTGGCAAACGTATCTTTGAAACTTGGTAAAATGTCGGCGGACAGTGCCTGCTGCTACATATATCATCAGCCGAAGATGCCGGAAGCATTGAAGAAAATGAAAAAATTCTAAAATGAAATGGTTATCGGAAAAAATAACGGATTACGTTGTTAAAAACGATGCAGTTTCAGAGGAATCATATGCGATATATCAATATGGATTTCAGATTGGACTTGAGATGCTGTGCTGTTTTGTCGTTTGTATGGGCATAGCAGTATATCTGCATATGATTCCGGAATTTATAGTATTTACCGGCATCTTTATGCTGCTTAGGACTTATGCTGGCGGAGTGCACCTGAATAGTTTTGCAGGCTGCTTTTTCTGTTCCGTTGCCGTACAGACATGCACATTATGGATTGCCGGTATCTATGAATTTTCGATTTATGCTGCATGGAGCATTATTTTAATAAGCACTGTTTTGATATTAAAAATGGCACCCGTAGAAAATATGAACAGAGAGCTTGACAGTGAGGAAAAAGCGCATTGTAAAAAAGTGACGATGAAAATCCTGATTGCTGTGCTTGTATTTGCAGCAAGCTGTACGATCGTCGGATTAAAAGATATAGTATCATTGACGGCCTGGACGGTTCCTGTGATTTTGATCTCACAGTACATAGGTGCAATAAAATATCTGTTTGAAAAGAATAAAGAGAAGCGGAGATAATAAAAAAGATTATTATTTCCGCTTTTTCTAATATGTCAGTATAGCGGTTTATTAGGAAAAAGCAGAAACGAAAACAGAGTTTATTGCGTGCATAGACATAACATGATATAACAATCTGGGAAGATTTCTATGTTTACAGAAAACACTTTGGGAAGCGGAAAAAAGATCTGCTCTCTTATTTCAAATGTCATATTTTATAATCTATCTATGGATTTCTCTTGCCACAGGTTTTAAAACTTTACCAATTAACCTATTGACAAAGTATGTTAATAGGGATATTATAATTACAAGTTTTGGAAAATAATCACAGGAGAGGATAAAAATGACAGGCTTCGGATTCAATACGTCGCTGTTGCATGGGACAAAGGACGACAATCCTTTTGGCGCAACAGTGGTGCCGGTTTATCAGTCCAGTGCGTTCCGACATGCGAGCGCGGAGGAATTAGAGCGGATTTTTGCCAACAAGACGATGGGATTTTCCTATACTAGGATCAACAATCCCACGATTGAGGCATTTGAAAAGAGAATAACGCTTTTGGAACAGGGAGCGGCGAGTATCGCCTGTGCATCAGGTATGGCGGCGCTGACGAATGCATTTATGAACATTTTGCGCACCGGAGATGAAGTTGTTGCGGCAGCCGGACTTTACGGCGGCACCGTAGAACTGTTCCGCAGTCTGGAAGCATACGGAATCACAACACATTATGTAGAGGAGAACAAGCCGGAGGCTTATGAGAAACTTATCACCGACAAGACAAAGCTGGTGTTTGCAGAGACAATTGGCAATCCGAAGCTTGATGTAACCGATATTGCAGCGGTGGCAGAGATCGCGCACAGCCACAGACTTCCGTTGTTTGTAGACAATACCGTGGCAACAGCTTATCTGATAAAGCCGCTTGCGCTCGGTGCGGATGTAGTTATCAATTCATCTTCAAAATATATAAATGGAAGCAGTGATGCGATCAGCGGAATTCTCACGTATAGCGGAAAGTTTGACTGGGATTTTGATCGGTATCCGGGACTAAAAAAGTACCGTCAGTTCGGAAAAATGGCTTATATCGTGAAGCTGCGCGGAGAATTTTTTCAGAATACCGGAGCATGTCTGTCCCCGCAGAATGCGTTTCTAAATAATCTGGGACTCGAAACGCTGGGGCTTCGTATGGAGCGGCAGTGTAAAAATGCGCTTGCACTTGCAGAATTTTTAGAGGAACTGGATAAAGACCTAAACGTCAATTATCCGGGACTTTCGTCAAGTCCCTATCATGAACTGGCAAAGAAGGAATTAAAGGGTGGATTCGGAGCAATCGTGACATTCCGTGCCGGCAGCAAGGAGCGTGCATTCCGGATTCTTGACGCATTAAAGATTCCGTTTTTGGTATCCAATATCGGAGACACTAAGACATTGGTCATTCATGCAGCGTCGACGATCGCAGTACATTTAAATAAGGAAGAACAACAGCTTTCCGGTGTGTATGATGATCTGATCCGAATCAGCGTCGGCATTGAGGATATTGAGGATCTCAAGGAAGATTTTAAGTGCGCCATTGCGGAAGCGGATTAAAAAACGAGGAGGAAGAGTATGGCAAAGACAGTAGATTATGCAACTTTGAAAAAAGGCGGTTTTATGCGCCAGAAACAAAAGGATAATTTTTCCCTGCGTCTTCAGGTTGTCGGCGGTGCACTGACTGCGGAAAACTTAAAGAAAGTTGCAGAAGTGGCAGAAAAATTCGGGGATGGACATGTCCATCTGACATCCCGTCAGGGCGTGGAGATTCCGTTTATTAAATTACAGGACATTGACGAAGTGAAAGAAGAATTGGCAAAAGGCGGATTAAAGCCGGGTGTCTGCGGGCCGAGAGTCCGTACCGTGACAGCCTGTCAGGGAAATCAGATCTGCCCAAGCGGAAATATCGATACTTATCACATTGCGCAGGTGCTCGATCAGCGTTACTTTGGACGGGAACTGCCGCATAAGTTCAAATTTGGCGTTACCGGATGCCAGAATAACTGCTTAAAGGCAGAGGAAAATGATGTCGGGATCAAGGGAGCACTGAATGTAAAGTGGATCGAGGATCAATGTATCGGCTGTGGCGTCTGCGAAAAGGCATGCCGCACGAACGCAATCCGTTTTGCGGACGGAAAAGTCACCGTTGATTATGATAAGTGTAATTACTGCGGCAGATGTGCGAAAGCCTGTCCGACGGATGCGTGGGATGCGGAGTCTGCGTACATCGTATCCTTTGGCGGAACTTTCGGAAATGCCGTGAGCAAAGGCGAGTCCCCGCTTCCGCTCATCACTTCCGAAGAACAGCTTTTCCGAGTGACAGATGCAGCGATCCAGTTTTTCGCGGATCATGCGAACGCAGGAGAACGGTTTAAATTTACATTAGACCGCGTAGGATGGGACAAATTTTATCAGGTATTAAAGGAGGCTTACAATGGCTGAATATAAAATTGACGATACGGTAGATATCACAGATGTTGTGTGCCCTGTCACCTTTGTAAAGGCGAAGGTTGCACTGGAAGAACTCGATGACGGACAGATCCTTGCGATCCGCATGAATGACGGTGAGCCGGTGCAGAATGTGCCGCGCAGCATCAAGGAAGAAGGACATCAGGTCTTAAAGCTGAATACGAATGACGACGGCACCTATACACTGATCGTAAAAAAAGTTGAGGATGAAGCATAGGAGGGAAGTATGGCAGTAAGAATCAATGCAGAGCAATTTGAAGAACTTGTATTAAAAGCGGAGCAACCGGTACTCGTGGACTTTTATTCCGATACCTGCATTCCGTGTAAGATGGTTTCGGCGACACTTGGAGACATTGCGGATGCGTACGAGGATAAAATCGTTGTATACAAGGTCAATGTGAATTTTGAGGCAGATCTTGCCGCGCAGTATCAGGTCATGGCGGCACCGACCATCGTTGCTTTTTATCAGGGTAAAGAGACTGGAAGAACCAGGGGAGCGGTCGGAAAAGAGGAAATCACGGCACTTTTTGCGGATCATATTTAAGGGAGATCATATAAAAATAGAAAGGAAAGAGAACATGACAATTACAGTAGCAGGAAACAAAAAAAAATATGATGACGGACTGAATATTACCACTTTAGTGGAGAAAGAGAACGTGGAAAATCCACTATATGTTACCGTTACGGTAAATGATGAATTTGTAGAGCGTGACAATTTTGATGCCACTATCTTAAAAGACGGTGACGTGGTGGAATTCTTATATTTCATGGGAGGAGGCGCCAGATAATGGGATTTACGAACGAACAGCTTGAACGCTATTCCCGCCACATTATCTTAAAAGAAGTCGGCGTGAAAGGGCAGAAAAAGCTTTTGAATGCAAAAGTGCTGATCATCGGGGCGGGCGGACTCGGAGCCCCGGCAGCAATGTATCTTGCGGCGGCAGGCGTCGGAACTATTGGGATTGCAGATGCGGATGAAGTCGATCTTTCCAATCTGCAGAGACAGATCATTCATACAACGGCAGACATAGGAAAAGCGAAGGTAAAATCCGCGGCTGAGACCATGAATGCGATCAACCCGGATGTTAGGGTCAATACATACCGTACGTTTGTTACCTCTGAAAATATTATGGATCTGATCTCGGATTATGATTTTATCATTGACGGAACAGATAATTTTCCGGCAAAATTTTTGATCAACGATGCCTGTGTTATGGCAAAGAAGCCGTTTTCCCATGCGGGGATCATCCGTTTTCAGGGTCAGCTCATGACCTATGTACCGGGAGAAGGCCCATGCTATCGCTGTGTATTCAAAAATCCACCGCCAAAGGATGCAGTTCCGACCTGTAAGCAGGCTGGTGTTATTGGGGCAATGGGCGGTGTCATCGGAAGTCTTCAGGCAATGGAAGCCGTAAAATACATCATCGGGCAGGGTGAGCTTCTGACCGGACGGCTTTTAACTTATGACGCACTTAAGATGCAGTTTCGTACTGTGCCGCTTCCGAAGGATGACGATTGTGCAGTCTGCGGGCCACATCCAACGATCACAGAACTGATCGATTACGAGCAGGCGGAGTGTGACATGAAATAGCACCGAAACAGGAAGGAAGATTTATCATGCTGAAATTAAAAAAAGAGTTATACGATAAGATCTTAAAATATTGTGTGGATGGTCTGCCGAACGAAGCCTGCGGACTGATCGCGGGAACCGTGGACGGAGATGTGAAGACCGTGGAAAAGGTTTATCTGCTGACGAATATTGATGCCAGCAGAGAGCATTTTTCGATGGATCCGAAGGAGCAGCTTGCGGCAGTGAAAGATGCGCGCGCAGAAAAGCTTACTATGCTCGGCAATTTTCATTCCCATCCGGAATCTCCGTCAAGACCTTCGGAGGAAGATAAGCGTCTGGCTTATGATTCCACGGCGGAATATCTGATCCTTTCTCTGATGGAAGCAGATAATCCGGTGTTAAAGGCATTTGGTGTGGACGAGGAGAAGAATGTCACAGTACATGAGATTGAGATTGAGTGAGATGTCAGTCTTTAGGAAGCTCGTATTTATGCGATTTCCAAACAAATTCGTTTTTTTCAATTCTTTTGTCAGAAACAGCAGAGTACATTTTACCCTGCTGTTTTTATGCTTCTGCCTTTTCGCAATCTTATATAAAAATAAGGCAGGAAATCACATGATTCGGTGCAAAAACACCGGGTTATGTGATTTTTTTTGGAAAAATAAAGAAAAAATCTATTAACATACTTTACAAATAGGTTAATATGTAATATAATTGCATCATTAAGTCAGAGGAGGAAAATCATGGAAAAGAATTTAAAGAAAAAATTAAGTATTCTCACGATTACAGCAGCATTAACGGTGACAGCGGCAGGATGCGGCAGCATGATTTTTGCCAAAGACCGGGAAATGGGAGATATCGAGGATAATGGGAAAATCACGATTACAAATGTTTCCTACGATCCGACCCGTGAATTTTATGAAGCATACAATAGTTTATTTGAAACCTATTATAAAGATGCTTATGGCGTGGAAGTGGAAGTTGTACAGTCACACGGCGGTTCCGGCAGTCAGGCACGTTCCGTTGTGGAGGGCGCCGAGGCGGATGTAGTGACGCTTGCACTTGCACATGATATTTCGCTGCTCGGACAGTTCGGAATGATCGATGACGGATGGGAGAGTGAATTTCCGGACGCATCTGCACCGTACACTTCGACGATCGTGTTTCTGGTGAGGGCGGAAAACGAAAAACAGATCGCAGACTGGGGTGATCTGGTGAAACTGGGCGTAGATGTCATCACACCTGATCCGAAGAGCAGTGGCGGTGCCGGCTGGAATTTCCTTGCGGCATGGAATTACGCAACAAAGATTTATCACGGAGATGAAGAAAAAGCTAAGGATTTCATGCAGCAGTTATATGAGAATGTGACGGTCATGGACTCCGGTGCGAGAGGTTCTACAACAACTTTCGTGGAAAATGGACAGGGAGATGTGCTGATCGCATGGGAGAATGAAGCATTGCAGACGGTGAAAGAATATCCAGACAGTTATAAGATCGTGTATCCGCACAGCAGCATTCTGGCACAGCCGAGTGTGGCAGTTGTGGATGAAAATGCTAAAAAGGACGGAACGGAAGAAGTGAGCAGGGAATATCTTTCCTATCTTTATTCGGATGAGGCACAGGAGCTGATCGCAGAGTGCGGTTTCCGCCCAGTCAACGCCGAAATTTTAAATCAGCATGGCGATGAGTTCCCGCAGAATATGGAGCTTTGCACGATCAATGATTTTGGCGGTTGGGATGCAGCTTACGAAAAGTTCTTCGCGGATGACGGTGTGTTTGATGAGATCTATCTTGGAGGCGAATAAAATGACAGGAAAAAGGATAAAGACTACACGGGTCATTCCGGGGTTTGGGCTGACACTCGGTATTACGATCGCGATGCTTTCGATACTGGTGCTGATACCGCTTGCATCTGTGCTCATCTATTCGTTTCGGTTAAGCCCTACAGAATTTTTTCATCTGGTCACAACGCGCATCGTAAAAAACGCACTGCTCACAAGCATTGTCTGTTCTGCGATCGCGGCGGCCATCAACTGTATTTTCGGTGTGATCCTTGCATGGGTACTGGTTCGCTATGAATTTCCGGGAAAACGATTTCTTGATGGATTGATCGAATTGCCGTTTGCATTGCCAACTGCAGTGGCAGGAATCACACTCTCAAAGATGTATTCCGATACCGGAATGATCGGAAAACCGCTTGCGGCACTCGGCATAAAGGTTTCCTATACAAAAGTCGGGCTTACGGTCGCACTGGTGTTTGTCGGTATCCCATTTGTCGTGCGGGCGATACAGCCGATCCTAGAAAAACTGGATGGTCAGTATGAAGAAGCGGCATATATGCTTGGGGCTTCTAAAAAACGTACTTTTTTAAAGGTGATTCTGCCGGAACTTTGTCCTGCGCTGCTGACCGGGTTTGGTCTGGCGTTTGCAAGGGGGATCGGGGAGTACGGAAGCGTAATCTATATATCGGGTAATAGTGCAAAGGAACATACACAGGTCATTTCCTATGTTATCATGCAGAAATTAAATTATCTGGATTATGCATCGGCAACAGCGATCGCTCTTGTGATGCTTATAATTTCATTTTTATTACTGTTGTTTGTCAATATCGTACAGATACGTCAGGCAAGGCGTACAAATTATGTGTAGGGGGGATGTGGTGTGAATACAACTCACAGAGAGGAAAGCAAAGCGGTAAAAATTGTGCTGATCACGGTCAGCGTACTGTTTTTAGTCTTAATGCTGGTTCTTCCACTCCTTTCCGTTGTGATAAATTCTCTGCGGGAAGGTATAAAGTTCTATTTTGAATCTCTTTCCACAGAATATGTGCGTTCTGCCTTAAAAGTGACATTTTTTGCCGCAGTTTTGGCGGTTGTGGTCAATACTTTTTTTGGAATAGCGGCATCCTGGCTGCTCACAAAATTTTCCTTTAAAGGGAAACAGATTTTGGCAACGCTCATTGATATTCCATTTTCCATTTCGCCGGTCATTGCAGGTCTGGCATTTCTTATGACTTTTGGAAGACTGGGCTGGGCATCCGATATCGTTGACCGCATTAATGCATTTTGGGGAACGGATATAAAAATCGTTTTTGCACTGCCGGGTGTTGTGCTCGCAACCATATTTGTGACGTTTCCGTTCGTTTCAAGAGAACTGATCCCGGTGCTCAATGCGGAGGGAAAAGAAGAGGAAGAAGCAGCGGCACTGATGGGAATGAAAGGATTTTCGATATTCCGCAGGATCACATTTCCGCATATCCGCTGGGCACTGCTTTACGGAGTGATCTTATGTACTGCACGTGCACTGGGAGAATTTGGAGCGGTCAATGCGGTTTCAAAGACCAGAGGGAAAACGTTTACACTGCCGCTTGAGATCGATGCGCTTTATCTATCCGGTTCGGCGGAATCAACGACGGCGGCGTTTGCGGCATCTTCGGTTCTGGTCATCATCGCGGTCATAGTGCTGATCCTTAGAAACATCATGGAATACAAGGCCAAGAAGAAATAAAAGCGTTCCAGGGAGGAGACTTATGTACGTTGAATTAAAAAATATTAATAAAAATTATGGCGACTTTCAAGCATCCCGGGATGTGAACTTCGGAATTAAGAAGGGAAAGCTGGTCGCACTTTTAGGGCCAAGCGGAAGCGGAAAGACTACGATACTTCGTATGATCGCAGGTCTTGAGACACCGGATGAGGGTGATATCATCATTGACGGAAAGCGTGTCAATGAAGTTCCGGCATCCAAGCGAGGGATCGGTTTCGTGTTTCAGAGTTATGCACTGTTCCGCTATATGACGGTATACGATAATATCGCGTTCGGGCTGGAAGTTTTAAAAGTTCCGAAAAAAGAGATCAAAGAGCGTGTAATGGAGCTGATCCGGCTGACGGGCTTAACCGGAATGGAAAAGCGCTATCCGAACCAGCTCTCCGGCGGTCAGCGACAGCGTGTCGCATTTGCACGTGCACTTGCGCCGAATCCGACACTTTTGCTTTTGGATGAACCGTTTGCGGCGATCGATGCAAAGGTTCGGCAGGAGCTTAGGAGCTGGTTAAAGGAAATGATACATAAAGTCGGGATTACGAGTATTTTTGTTACCCATGATCAGGACGAAGCGGTTGAGGTGGCGGATGAGATCATCGTGACGAACCGCGGAAGGATCGAACAGCTCGGAACACCGATTGAGATTTACAAAAGACCGGAAACGCCGTTTGTGGCGACCTTTATCGGAGAATCAAGCCGAGTGGAGGATTATCATAAGCTGCGCGGCTTTGAAAAAGGGGATTATCAAGGTGCAGTCATCCGCCCGGAATTTGTGGAGGCGTTTAAGAGTGATAACGTCAAATTTAAAAATATCATTGATTATTCGGAAGAAGGGACGATCGAGGACATTTCGTTCCGCGGCAACTGCCTGGAACTGGTCTTAAATGTAAACGGTATCCGCCTTACGACCAGACGCTCTTTAGAGCGGCGTCCGGTTCATCTCGGAGAAAAAATGCGGGTGGTGGTTTACCGTTTGTATGCCTATGATGAAGAAAAATCCTATCTTTTAGAAAACACAGAATTGAAAGGGAAGGAGGTTGTGACACTCTGATGAAACAACAGCTTGAAAGAAAAAAGATAAATACCGATGTATTGATCATTGGCGGCGGAACAGCGGGGTGCTATGCGGCACTTTCGATCAGCCGAAATTCAGAACTGTCTGTATTGATCGCGGAAAAAGCAAACATTAAGCGGAGCGGCTGTCTCGCCGCAGGGGTGAACGCAATCAATGCTTACATCGTAGACGGCAGGACACCGCAGGATTATGTGGACTATGCCGCGAAAGATGCTGCGGGTATTGTGCGGCACGATCTGTTACTCACAGCGGCGGAGCATTTCAATGAGACAACGCAGGATATGGAACGCTTAGGACTTGTTATCTTAAAGGATGAAAATGGAAACTACGTTGCGAGAGGAAACCGCAACATTAAAATAAATGGGGAGAATTTCAAGCCGATTCTTGCGAAAGCGGCGGCGGAAGCAAAAAATGTCACGGTGTTAAATCATATCAATATCACCGATCTTTTAGTAGAAAATGGCAGTGTATATGGTGCAGCAGGGTTTTCTGTCAAAGAACCGACTGCCTATGAGATACATGCGAAAGCAGTTCTCGTTGCGACGGGCGGTGCGGCAGGTTTATACAAACCGAACAATCCGGGATTTTCCAGACATAAGATGTGGTATCCGCCGTTTAATACCGGAGCCGGATATGCAATGGGCATCCGGGCAGGTGCGGAGATGACTTCCTTTGAGATGCGTTTCATTGCACTGCGGTGTAAGGACACCATCGCGCCGACCGGAACGATCGCACAGGGTGTTGGCGCAAAGCAGGTCAATGCAAGAGGCTTTGTTTATGAAGATAAATATGGTCTTACGACCAGTGAGCGTGTTTATGGTACGGTTCGTGAAAATCAGCTTGGCAACGGGCCATGTTATTTAAAGACCAGTGTGATAAAAAAAGAACAGGATGAGGAACTCTTAAAAGCGTATTTAAATATGGCACCGAGTCAGACCTTAAAATGGATTGAGAGCGGGAAGAATCCGAGTGAGCAGGATGTGGAGATTCAGGGCACCGAGCCGTATATCGTTGGAGGTCATACCGCAAGCGGCTACTGGGTGAACACAGATCGTGAGACGACAATCCACGGACTTTATGCGGCGGGTGATGTTGCTGGCGGTTGTCCGCAGAAATATGTGACAGGGGCACTGGCAGAGGGTGAGATCGCAGCACAAGATATTGTGAAAAAATTAACAACCGCGAATGTAGAAAAATCGCATTCAGACAACAGTGCGGCAGAAGAGATCATAGAAGGATATGAAGCGGCTTTAAACGCAGATACCGGAATGTATACGATCGAAGAACTTGAAGAAGCCATGCAGAAGGTTATGGATGAGTATGCGGGTGGTATCTCCGCAAATTATCAGTTTAATGAAAAGCAGCTTGAACTTGCGGAAGAAAAAATCGAAAAACTGGCAAAGCTGGCAGAGGAAGCGGCGGCGGACAATATGCATGAGCTTTTGTTCGCATATGAATTGAAAGAGCGCCTTACGGTCTGTCAGGTGCTGATCGCGCATCTGCGTGCGAGAAAGGAAACACGCTGGCATTCGTTCAATGAAAATCTGGATCATCCGGATATAGACGCAGCATTTGAGAAATATGTCAATTCCCGTATGGAGGATGGAAAAGTAAAGATCATCCTGCGTGACATCGTAAAGGAGGCGGAATATGAGCATCAGAATGAATGAAGCACGATGCATTGGATGCGGCAGATGCGCGGAGGTTTGTCCGGGCACGCTGATCGAGTTGCAGGATAAAAAGGCAGTTATGCGTTACCCGAAAGACTGCTGGGGATGTGTCTCCTGTGTGAAGGAATGTCCGGTGGGAGCCATTGACTTTTTCCTTGGAGCCGATATCGGCGGCGTGGGAAGTACAATGCATGTGGAAAGCGAAGGAGATATTCTCCATTGGAAAATAAATAAACCAGATGGAACCTGTAAAGTGGTCGATATCAACCGAAAAAACTCCAACCGTTATTAAACAAAGAAAGGTGAAAACATATGAGTGGATTATCACATTTGGATGCCTTAGAGGCAGAAGCAATCTACATTATCCGGGAAGTCGCAGCAGAATGCGAAAAGCCGGTTATGCTCTATTCAATCGGAAAGGACAGTTCGGTTATGCTGCATCTGGCGATGAAGGCATTTTATCCGGAGAAGCCGCCATTTCCGTTTCTCCATGTCAACACGACCTGGAAATTCAAAGAAATGATCGAATTTCGTGACAAGACGGCAAAGGATCTGGGGATCGAAATGCTTGAATATATTAATGAGGATGGCGTAAAGCGTGGTATCAACCCGTTCGATCACGGATCTGCCTATACCGACATCATGAAGACACAGGCATTAAAGCAGGCACTGAACAAATATGGATTTACGGCAGCTTTCGGCGGCGGCCGCCGTGACGAAGAAAAGAGCCGTGCAAAAGAGCGTATCTTTTCTTTCCGAAATGCGGCGCAGGCATGGGACCCGAAGAACCAGAGACCGGAAATGTGGAAGTTATATAATACAGAGATAAGCAAAGGAGAAAGCATTCGTGTATTTCCAATCTCAAACTGGACAGAAGCGGATATCTGGCAGTATATCAAGCGCGAGAATATCCCGATCGTTCCGCTGTATTTTGCAAAAGAAAGACCGGTAGTTTATCGTGATGGCAACATTATCATGGTTGATGATGACCGGATGCGTTTGGAGCCTGGCGAAGTACCGGAAATGAAAAAAGTGCGTTTCCGTACACTTGGCTGCTATCCGCTTACCGGAGGAATTCTCTCCGAGGCAGATACCTTGGATCAGATCATCGAGGAGACTTTAAGTTCTGTGGAATCCGAACGAACCAGCCGTGTGATCGATAAAGACGGCGGAGCAGCAAGTATGGAAAAGAGAAAAAGGGAGGGATATTTCTAAATGAGCGGATTATTGAAATTTATCACATGCGGAAGTGTGGATGATGGAAAATCAACCCTGATCGGACATATATTGTATGATTCAAAGCTGCTGTATGCAGATCAGGAAAAGGCACTGATCTTAGACAGCAAGGTGGGATCGAGAGGTGGAAAGATTGATTATTCATTACTTTTGGATGGACTGATGGCAGAGCGTGAACAGGGTATCACGATCGATGTTGCATACCGTTATTTTACAACCGATAAGCGCAGTTTTATCGTTGCAGATACACCGGGACATGAAGAATACACAAGAAATATGGCAGTAGGCGCATCCTTTGCGCAGCTTGCGGTCATTTTAGTTGATGCAAAACAGGGGGTTTTGGTGCAGACCAGACGTCATTCGAGAATCTGCGCCCTGATGGGAATTGAGCATTTTGTGTTTGCGGTAAACAAGATGGATCTTGTAAATTACAGTGAGGAACGTTTTCGGGAGATCGAGGCAGATATCCGCGGACTGGAACAGAGCCTTGGACTTAAGGATGTATACATTATCCCGGTTAGTGCAACCGAAGGTGATAATGTAACAAAAAAATCTGAAAATATGGAATGGTACACCGGGAAGGCGATCCTTCCGTATCTTGAGAAAGTGGATGTTACAGAGACAGAAACCAATTCTGCATTTTATCTTCCGGTACAGCGTGTATGCCGTCCGAGCCATGAATTTCGCGGATTTGAAGGGCAGGTGGAAAGCGGTACGGTAAAGGTTGGTCAGACCTTGTATACACTGCCGAGTCATGAGGCGGCAAACGTAAAATCTATTCTGGTCAGTGACAAAGAAGCGGATCAGGCAGCAGCCGGACAGCCGGTGACAATCCAGCTTGACAGGGAAGTGGATGTCAGCCGCGGCTGTGTACTGACCGATGATGAAAAACTTCCGGTGGCAAAGAATGTCACCGCGACTCTGCTTTGGATGGATGATGAAAAGCTGACCGCCGGAAAAGAATATCTGGTAAAACTCGGAACCACCAGGATTCCCGGTATTATAAAGGAGATTTTGTATAAGATTGATGTCAATACGGGAGAACATTTGAGTGCTGAGAGCCTAGATAAAAACGAGATCGCGGTCTGCACACTGGAATTTGCGGAAAAGATCGTGGTAGATGAATTTAAGAAGAATAAGACATTGGGCGAACTGATCTTGATTGACCGTGTCAGCCATATGACATCTGCCTGCGGTGTTGTAGAGAGCGTGAATGAAAACGGAGAAAAGCCGTACTTTGCAAAAGATGATATCCGGATCGGTGGTTATATCTTTGAAGAATTCTATTTCAATCTGGAAAACGCGTCACTTTCCAAGACCGGCGGAGAGGAAAAGACCTACCATGTCGGAGATCAGGTTCCGGTAGAAGGAAACAGTTTTAAATATCCGGACTATTTTGATATTTTGTCAGTAGAAAGTGGGGCTGCAGTCCTGATCCGCAACCGGAGGATAGAGGATATCATACCGATTTCGGATTATCAGTATATTGGTCTGCCGATTCTGGATGAGAAAGGGTTTGCATTAAAGATCAGCGTTGCAGCGGAACTGGATGCGTACTTAAAAGAGTATGAAGGTCTGGAAAAGTCAGAGAAAGTAGAATTCCACGATAAATGGAGCCGGTTTGAGACATACCGCCGGATCGTGTGCACGGATAATTTCTGGATGATCTAAAGTGTTTTGCCGGAATAAAAAATTAAGAATTTAGCAATAGACGGTGTACTTTTTCGTGTGCTATACTTTCTTACAAAGAGAGAGCGAAATTCAAGTAAGGAAGGAGGTACACGAATGACAGACAGCGAATTACTGCTTGCGATTTATAATGGTATGTCGGAAATGAATCACAACATTGAGCGTCTGGCAGAAAACAACTGTGAACTGGCAGATAAGCTGAGTCAGACGATCCATGCCACAGACAAGACGCTTATTTTTGAAGTGCAGTTGTCAGGGCTTAAATTGCGCGTGGAAAGATTAGAGAGAGAAGTCGCTGAGCTCAAAAAGAAGATCGCATAACAAAACAATCAGGCTCCGGCATTTGCCGGAGCCTGTATGTGTTAGCTAAGCACAATGAAATTGTAACAATTTTGTAATATATTTGCAATAGGAGATGATTGGAAATGAGAAAAATACTTGTCACAGGCGGAACCGTATTTGTCAGCAGATATGTTGCAGAGTATTATGCGAAGAAAGGGGATACGGTCTATGTTTTAAACCGGAATAATCATGTGCAGCCGCAAGGAACAACGCTGATTCAGGCGGACCGGAGAAATCTGGGAGATATATTAAAATCTTATGATTTTGATGTGGTTTTGGATATTACGGCATATAACGGTGCAGATATTGCAGGGCTTTTAGATGGACTCGGATATTTTGGAGATTATATAATGATTAGCTCAAGCGCAGTATACCCAGAGACAGAAAAACAGCCGTTTGTGGAATCGGGAATACTTGGTGCAAATACTTACTGGGGAGCGTATGGAACAGATAAGATCGAAGCTGAAACGGAACTAACAAAGCGTGTGCCTAAGGCGTATATTTTGCGTCCACCGTATCTATATGGTTCAATGAACAATGTGTACCGTGAGGCATTTGTATTTGAGTGTGCAGAAAAAGACCGCAGTTTCTATATTCCACGTGATGGAAAAATGGGGCTTCAGTTTTTCCATGTGTGGGATCTATGTCGTTTTATGGACATCCTTTTAGAGAAAAAGCCAAAGCAGCATATTTTTAATGTTGGAAACGACAAGATGGTTTCGATTGCAGACTGGGTTACTGCATGCTATCAGGCGGCAGGAAAAACACCGAAATTAATTCCGGTGTACGAGTCAGTTGACCAGCGGAACTATTTCAGTTTTTATGACTATGAGTATTGTTTGGACGTTTCTGCCCAGAAACAGTTGATGCCGGATACAATGCCGCTTGCGGAGGGATTAAGAGAGGCGTATGAATGGTATCATACACATTCCGACGAGGTGAGACGCAAGGATTATATTTCCTATATAGAGGAACATGATTTGTAACAGGATATGTAATAAAGTTCTTATCAAGAAATATATCGCAGAGCAGACGGCATATAACAGGACGGAGAAATCATATTTAAGACTGCGGTGTATGATCTTCTTTCTTTCCGGAGCCGGTTAATATCACTACGGTAGCAAGGATGCAGATAAAGCCGATGATATCCGCACCGGTAAAGGCTGTGTGAAGCCAGAGGAAAGAAATGAGTGTTGCGGAAACAGGCTCCAGTGCACCGATCAGAAGTGCTTTATCCGGGCCAATAATGCTCACGCCCTCTAAGAAACAGAGGAAAGCCAAGGTTGTACCGATCAGAATAATAAGAACCAGTACAATAACTGCCCGAAGATCCATCGGAACGTAGGCATGCCAAGGTCTTCCGATGATCGTAAAGATGATTCCGCCGATCAGCATACCGTAGCCGGTAACGACCTGACTGCCCCATGTGGCAACCAGACGCTCGGAAAGCGTGGAGTAAAATACTGCCGCCAGAGCTGCGCAGAGTCCCCAGAAGAGACCGCCTTTGGATAAGACCATCTGGGATGGATTTCCGTGTGTGGCGATTAAAAATACGCCGCCAAGAGCAAGAAGAATAGAAAGAAATTCCTTTAATTGCGGTTTCTTTTTTTTCGAAATACATACCCAGAACGGAACCATGACCACGCTTAATGTCTGTAAAACAGTGGCAGTTCCAGAGTTGGAATGCTCAATCGCAGACAGATATGCGTACTGACAGAATAAAAGTCCTAAGATGGCAAAAACGATCAGGTGCAGTGTATCTTTTCTGTTTTGAAAGATTGCAAAGACCTGTTTCTTTTTGCGCAGCGCAGAAATGAGGAACAGAATTGTTCCCGCGCCGAGCATGCGAACCATCGTAAGCCATGCTGGATTTAAATTGTAAAACATGAAAAGATACTGACTCATAGTTCCTGAAAGCCCCCAGCTTATCGCACCGAGGCTTGCGATCAGAATACCTTTATAATAATTTTTCTGCTGGTTCATAAAAAATCTCCTTTATCCAAAATTCGCAAATCATATTGTAGCAGAATTGAAAAAAAAATGAAACCAAAAACAATACAAAAGAGTGTTATATTTGATGGAGGAAGAAAGAATGCGGCAGAAATGTATAAAAATACTACGGACGATTTGGGAGAAAAAATTATTACTGTTTTTGGTGCTGGCACTGATTTATGCAGGAACGGCAACACTGTTGCATCAGATGTATCAAAAAGGTGCGTTTGCGGCAAAGAGCTATGATTTAGGACAATATAGTCTGACACTGCAAAAAACAAAAGAGGAAGGATGTCTCGATTTTGTAGTGGATTATCATTATTCTGAACTGGCAGAGGAGGCGGCAGAAGCTGGAGATTATTTCCGGATGGATAAGGATAAGATCTATTATGGTAATTATGTATATGAATATGATTTTCTGACCAATCCTGCTTATGGTGATTATAAAGTCACCTTTCCGGATGGAACCAGCTATTGGTTTGAGGAAGATGGAAGATATTACTATGGAGAGATGAGTGAAGAAGAATATGAGGCGACTTCTCAGATGGTATTGGACAGCATGGGGGTATCCGGAAGTTTTAAAACTGACGGTCAGAAGATCAAAGCGTCAGGAATGCGTCCGCTAACGTTGGTAGATGCCCCGGATGCAAAATATAGTCCGGAGTTGATACGTTCTGCATTATATACCTATCAGACCTATTATAGTGAACATAGTATCTGGGACACCGAGGGAAAGATACTGGGATTTACAGGCTGGTTCTGGTTTTTGGCGGCGTTTGTTCTCTGTACATTGGATTTTTGGTTAGAACTGGAAATGTTTAAACTTTCCTGGCGGATCTATTATCAGACAGACGATATTGCACCACAGTTAAAGCCGTCAACAGCTTTCAAGACTATAAATATCATGCTTTGTGTTTTGATGCTGGCAGGAAGTTATGTTGCGATGATGATAGGATATGCGCATCTTCACTGATCTGCGATTTTACATGGATTTTACAATATTTTACACAAAAAAGATAGTGGACTTTTGCACAGACTGGTACGCTGAAAAAGAGTTTGCAAAAAAGAAGAAAAGAAGGAATGTGCAATGAGTAAAACAGAAAAAAGCTGCTATGATAATCGGGAACTGTCCTGGCTGAAATTTAATAAAAGGGTACTGGAAGAGGCGAAGGAAAAGAACACACCGTTATGTGAACGCATGAATTTCCTCTCTATTTTCCAGAGCAATCTGGATGAGTTTTTTATGGTAAGGGCAGGTTCTTTGTATGACCAGATGCTGATCGATCGTCACATGAGAGAGAATAAGACTGGGATGACCTGTGAGGAGCAGCTTACGGCAATCTATGACCGTGTGCGGGAACTGATGTTTCAAAAGGATGAGATCTACAAAAAACTCAAGCGTGAGATAGCGGATCAGGGCGTGGAACTCATTGATTTTGCTTCTGCAGATGAAGAAGAACAGGAATATCTGCATTCATATTTTATTCAGGAAGTAAAGCCGCTGCTTTCTCCGCAGGTGGTTGGAAAGAAACAGCCGTTTCCATTTCTGAATAATAAAGAAGTATATGCGGTTGTAGTTTTGGAGAAAAAGGACAGCAAAAAACTCGGGATCATTCCTTGCAGCAGATGGGTGTTCAGACGTCTGGTGCGTTTGCCGGGTCAAAAGGGCAGATACATTCTGATTGAGGATTTGATTCTCCACTATATTCCGGAGGTATTTGAAAAATATAAGATCAAGAGTAAATCTTTGATCCGCGTCATCCGGAATGCAGATATTGACCCGGATGAGGAACTGTATGGAGAAGATGCGGATTTCCGTCAGGTTATGGAACAGCTTGTAAAGCGCAGAAAAAGACTCTGTCCGATCAAAATGGAATATTCAAGACTGATTGATGAGACTGTCATAGAAAAACTCTGCGGTTATCTTGGACTTGGGCGGGAACAGGTATTTCATTCAGAGACACCGCTTGATCTGGCGTTTCTCGGTCAGGTGGCGGATCTTTTGCGAGATAAAAAAGAGTTATTCTATGAGAGCAGAAGACCTCATATGCCGGCAGATATTGATTCGGAACGTGGTATGATCGAACAGATTATGGAAAAGGATTGCCTGCTTGCTTATCCCTTTGAAAGTATGAAGCCGTTCCTGCGCCTGCTGTCAGAGGCAGCAGTAGATCCGGAGGTCAATTCGATCAAAATGACGTTATATCGTGTGGCAAGCCACAGTAAGGTGGCGGAAGCACTGATGATGGCGGCAGAAAACGGAAAAGAAGTTGTGGTACTCGTAGAACTTCGAGCAAGGTTTGATGAGGAGAACAATATCGAATGGTCACGAAAACTGGAGGATGCAGGCTGCCGGATCATTTACGGACTGGATCATTTAAAAGTACATTCCAAGCTTTGTCAGATCACGAAAAGGAGCGGGGATGGAATTTCCTATATCACACAGATCGCAACCGGAAATTACAATGAAAAGACAGCGGCAATTTATACCGATCTCTCTTTGATGACGTCAGACCGCCTGATTGGTCTGGAAGTGGCGAAGGTACTTCAGGAACTTGCACTCGGTCAGGTTGTGGAGCAGACTGAAAAACTTTTGGTGGCGCCGAAATGCCTGCAGAATAAGATCCTTGCGAAGATCGATCATCAGATTTTGTTGGCAAAAGAGGGAAAACACGGTTATATCGGACTGAAAATGAACTCGCTGACAGATAAGAAAATCATTGACAAGCTGATCGAAGCATCTCAGGCAGGTGTGCAGATCGAAATGGTCATCCGTGGGATCTGCTGTCTGGTTGCAGGAGTGCCGGGCTATACCGATAATATTACGGTGCGCAGCATTGTCGGACGTTATCTGGAACATTCCAGAATCTACATCTTCGGGGAAGATGATGTTTATATTTCATCGGCAGATTTTATGACGCGCAATACCGTACGGCGTGTGGAAGTGGCAGTGCCGATTCTGGATGTGGATATCCGCAGGCGTATCATCAATATGTTTGATGTATATATGTCGGATAATGTAAAGGCTCGGATCATGCAGCCGGATGGCAGCTATGAGCGGGCGGAGCAGGAAAGAGAAACAGTTTGCGCACAAGAGCTGTTCTTTTTGCAGGAGGTGGAGGACAGATAAGAGAAATTGTTTAAAAAGAATTGACGTGATGAGGAAATGACCTTTATACTAATTATATTATGAAAATTATAGAAAAGACGGGATGTCGGCTCTTTACACCGGTAGACAATGAAAAAACGGTGATACGACCGTTAGTATCACGAGAAGAAGCGCTTGCGTATATCGACCAGATGCTCGAAGCAGAGACTATCTGGATTCCGGATGAAAAGCGCAGGGAAACATTATATAAGGAAGTCGTCAGAAAGTGCGATCCGGCAGAATGGATACGGATCATAAAGACGCTGTTTTTGCGGAAAAGAGCACGCATTGAAGCTGGAAAGAAAGTGACAGCCGGAGATGAAAAATATCTGCGCATCGCAGAGGAAAATCTTTATGGCGAATTTGCCATGGCGCTTGGAATGACGAAAGAAGAAACAGAAAAATTTATAATCGAACGGGTGAAAAGCGCAGAAGAAAAGCAGGCTGTGGTAGCACCCGAATAAAACAAGCGAGGAGAGAAGTTATGCATTGCATTGGAATCGATCTTGGAACAACAGACAGTCTGGTCAGCTATTGGGATGAGGCAGAAGGAAACGTAAAACTGATCCCGAATGAGTTTGGTGATACACTGACTCCTTCGGTCGTTGGATTTCCCAAAGGAAAAGATGTGCTGGTCGGGAAAGCAGCAAAGGAAATGCTGGTAACTGATCCGGAGCGGACATTCCGGGAATTTAAACGGAATATGGGGACAACGACGAAATATCGTGTTGACAAAAAAAATTATCTGCCGGAGGAATTGTCCTCTTTTGTACTGCGTCAGTTAAAACAGGATGCGGAAGCATATTTCGGTGAACCGGTAGATGAGGCAGTGATCAGTGTTCCGGCATACTTTACGGATAAACAGCGGTGTGCCACCAGAGTGGCGGGACAGCTTGCAGGACTTAGCGTAAAGCGGATCATCAATGAACCGTCTGCGGCGGCTCTTTCCTATCACGTAGAGCGGATGAATGACCATGCAGTCTATCTGATCTCGGATTTTGGCGGCGGAACACTGGATATTTCCATTGTTGAGGCATTTGACAATATCGTGGAGATTCGTGCGGTTGCCGGAGACAATAAGCTTGGCGGCAAAGATTTCAATGATGCTATTGTAGATTATTTCTGTACACAGAACTGGTTGAATAAAAAGAAGCTTTCTGCGGAACAGACAGAATTGCTTTATAAAGAGGCGGAGGACTGCAAGAAGTGCCTGTCTACGCAGGAAGCAGTGGAGCGGATGATCGATTTTGACGGACGGAAGATTTCTCTTTCCATCAGCCGGGCACAGTTGAAAAAGCAGGCAGATTTTGTTTTCCGACGTATGCTTGAGCCGATCCAGAAAGCCATGACGATGAGCGGATTTTCGATGACAGAGATCGATCAGGTTATCCTTGTTGGCGGATCTTCCAAAATGCCGCTCGTACAGGATTTTATGAAATCGATTTTTCATGACCGTGTACAGGTGGATAAAAATCCGGATGAGATCATTGCGCTGGGCGTTGGAACTGCGGTCGGGATCAAGGAGCGGAAAGCGGGGATCAAAGATATGCTGCTTTCGGATATTTGTCCGTTTTCGCTTGGAACCGCGGTGAGTGATGGATCTTTTTCTGTACACATCGAGAAAAATGTGATACTTCCATACAGCAATACGCAAATTTACACAACGGTGACAGACAAACAGAAAGAGATGTGTATTCCAATCTATCAGGGTGAAAATATGATCGCATCGGCAAATGAGCTGCTTACAGAAATACACATCAGTATCCCTCCAAAACCGGCGGGAGAAGTCCGTGTGATAGTCACATTTTCGTATGATATTAATGGAATCTTTGATATTGATGTTGAATGCAAGGACAATGAGGTGAAGGTACATCGTTCTATGGTTGCCGGAAATATGGGAATGGATGAGGATGAGATAAAAGAGCGCAAAGATCGGCTGGAACAGTTAAAGATCCAGAACGATATGCAGATGAAAACAAATTATCTTTTATACCGTGCGAATCGCATGTATCAGGAAGCCGGCGAACAGACCAAGCGTATTCTGCTTGACGAGATGAGGAAATACCGCGAGATCCAGAAAGAAGAGATCGATCCGAGACTGCGCAGGGAAAGCATTGTCAAATTTACTATGCTGCTTGATATGCTGGAAAAGGACAAAGAGACGATAAGTGCGGATGATTTCTGGAAAGAGAAGGAATAAATAAGATTCGTTTTGCATATAATAATTTGATGACCTTACCAGAGGGAGGCTTATTATTTTATGGACGGGAAAAATCACACCGGAAATACGGCATTTGCGTTGAAGACTTATCTGAGAGATGCGAGTACGGTCTTAAGAAATGAATATGCGATCAGTCTGCTTATGTTCAAGCTGAAAATGATAGATATCGAACTGGAACAGAAATATGCGCGCGCAGTGGTGCGCAACATTGACAGCAGAATCAAATCCTATGACAGTATCCGAAAAAAACTGGAACGGAAAGGCTGTGAGGTTTCCAAGACAGCGGCAGTGGAAAAATTAAATGATATCGCAGGAATCCGCGCAGTCTGTTTTTTTGTAGATGATGTCTATGAGATCGCGGAGCATTTAAAGAAGCAGGAGGATCTGAAACTTTTAAAAGAAAAAGATTATATTAAAGAGCCGAAAAAGAACGGTTACCAGAGCCTGCATCTGATCATGCAGGTTCCTTTTTTTGAGGGAGAAAAGTGCACTTACATAAAAATAGAAGTTCAGCTCCGTACAGCAATCATGGATTCCTGGGCAGAACTTGATAATCAGCTTTGTTATAAAAAAGATTTTTTAAATACAGAGTATGCGGAGGAGGAACTGAGGGAATATTCCGCCCTGGTCGTAAAAATGGATCAACAGATGCTCCATCTGCGCAGACAGATCAGGGAATGTAAGAGCAGAAAATGTAAAGACAGCTTGCTTTGACCTCAATGCCATAGTATCATAGAAGAAGAGAAACAGTAGTGGAATGTCAACGTGAGGAGAAAAGTATGATCAGAAATGTAATTTTAGATGTAGGCAATGTACTGGTGGATTATTGCTGGGAAAAACATCTGGCTTCATTTGGATTTTCAAAGGATATCGCACAGCGTGTAGCAAAGGCGACCGCATTGAATGAAGACTGGGATGAATATGACCGCGGTGTTCTGACCGATGAAGAAGTGTTGAACCGTTTTATAGAGAATGATCCTGGCGTAGAGAAAGAAATCCGTATGTATAACGAGAATTTAAGCGGTGTCATTGAAGTTTATCCGTATGCAAAACAGTGGATACGTGATATGAAAGCAAAAGGTTTAAAGGTCTATATCCTTTCTAATTATGGATCAAAGTGTTATAACGAATGCGGCAGTAAGATGGATTTTACAGAATTGGTAGACGGTGCGGTGTTTTCCTGGCAGGAAAAAGTCATCAAACCGGATGATGCGATCTATGAACGGATCTTAAAACGTTATCAGCTCGTACCGGGGGAATGTGTTTTCTTCGATGACCGGAAAGATAATGTGGAAGGCGCCAGAAGAAATGGCATTCTTGGGATCGTGTTTGAAGATTATGATCAGGCAAAAAAGGAGCTTGAGGTACTGCTCGGTTAGAAAACAGATGTGAGAAAAATAGTGGAGCAACAGGCAGGAGAGTATACTCTCCTGCCTGTTTTATATCCGCAGTCTATTTTTTTTGTGCCATTTTCCGATATTCTATCGGCAGAAGTCCCGTACTCTTGCGAAAGAGTTCGGCAAATCGGCTGGAAGTTGAGTAGCCGATCATTTCAGCGATCTGTCCCATCGAAAAATCCGTATCGATCAGCAGATGTTCGGCATGGCTCATGCGGCGCTGCTGAATGTACTCTGTAATGGTGCATCCCTGTAATTGTTTGAAGGATTTTTTTAATTTGGTTGTCCCCATGCAGGCTATTTTTGCAAGCCGTTCCAGAGGAACATCAAACGTATAATGGTCGTTTAAATATGCGATCACATTTTCAAGCTGTATAATATCCTGATCCGTTAGCTGTGTTTCTTTGCGGCAAAGAATCTTTTTTTGTTCTTCAACCACAAGTGAAACCGCCTCAGCGACTTTAGCTTCGTAAAACAATCCGGCAGCTATGCCATCTCCGCGATAGAGTCTTACTTCGTGGAGAAGTTTTGCCATTGCCGGAAAATCCATTGTCTGATCTATCTGTTTGAATGCCGTAAGCGGGCTGACATAATCACCCGGATATTGTTTTTTCAGATAATCTTCATAGTAAGCAGGCATTACTTCAATGCCAATAGAGCGGATCGGAATTTTCTTATGAATCAACGCTTTGTAAGGTTCATAACCTCCGATACAGGTCTTGATACATCCGGCAGACAGACGGCGGTATGGATTCAATTCTTCACCGGAAATGGATTCATACTGGGTAATACTAAGGCATTCCGGCAATTCAAATTCCATGAAGAAATCTTCGTAAAAATAAAAATCGTGAATCTTAATATCATATAAATCCTTTTTCGCATAAACCCAGTAGTAACCTTCTCCGGTTTCCGGCGAAAGTTTCCAGCATTGTCCGGCAGAATTAAAACGATAGTTGTCAGTGACCGGAATAAAATGATTAACCGCTAAAAGCGGTTCATAATAATCTGTAATAATGTTAGTGTTCAAATAACAGCCTCCTTTGAAACGATCGGACGAATCATTGAAACGATTGGACGAACATCCATTTTGATCATTGCAGAACGCCCGCCGTATAAGTATGATAGGAATGCGGTTAGCAGCAACTAATCACAATATAACAGATTTGGAGCGATAAATCAATCGAGTCTGAAATAAGGAGGAAAATATGAGTAATCAAGGAAATGCAAAAAAAGAATTGTCTGTAAAGGATCTGGTAACAACAGGTATTTTTACTGCGTTGCTGTTTGTTTTTACGATGGCAGGCGGTGTTTTCTTTGCAACAAATCCGGTACTTACATTTTATATGCCGGCGGGCAGTGTATTGCTTTGCGGGCCGATCTACTTACTGATGGTTGCCAAAGTGCAGAAACGCTGGAGCATTTCGATCATGGGTGTTTTAATTGGCATCGTCTGGTTTGTGACGGGTATGCACTGGGCATTCGCACTCGGCTATATGCTTATGGGTATCGTAGCAGATTTTGTTGCCGGTGTGGGAAAATACAGGAATAGAAAGATCAATAGCCTGTCTTATCTTTTGTTTTCTCTCGGCGGAACCGGATCATATCTCGTGTTCTTTGCAGACCCTGAAGGCTGGGCACAGACCATGTTAGGAAATGGAACAGAGCAGGACTATATTGACACGATGCAGGCAACGGCGAATACGGGGATTTTGATCGCGATGATCGCCGCCGTCATTGTAACGGCGTTAATCAGCGCTTTTGTTGGGAACAAGATGCAAAAAAAACAGTTTGAACGCGCAGGAGTAACAGCGGAGGGACGTTCATGAGTAAAAAATGGCTTTGGTTTGATCCGAGAGCCAAGCTTTTTCTTATTTTCATGTGCGTTGCAGCATCCATGTTCGCGCCGTCTCTTACCTATCAATTTGTTCTTGTTATTTTGATCGCAGTATTAGGCGTGCTTTGCGGAAAATGGAAATATGCAATAAAAGCGGTATGCGCTTATCTTATTGTCTGTGTTCTGACGGTATGGATCATGGTTGAAATGACGGGGACATTACGAGTGATGTTTGTAGCATTCTTGGGTCTGTTTCATAAAGTTTATGCGTGTGGGATGTTAGCCGGAATTGTTTTGTCTACCACAAAAGTCAGTGAATTTTTATCGGCTATGAATCGTATTCATGCTCCGAAAAAGCTGGTTATTCCGTTAGCAGTCATGCTGCGCTACATTCCGACCATTCAGGAGGACTGGCATTTTATCAAGGATGCTATGCGCTTGCGGGATGTTTCCCCATCTTTGGCAGGACTGCTGACCCATCCGGCAATGACGGTGGAGTGTATCTATGTACCGTTAATGATGGCGGCTTCAAAAGCGGCAGATGAACTTTCGATTGCCTCTATTACACGCGGAATTGAAAATCCAAATCCCCGAACCTGCCTTGTGCAGATAAAATGCGGCGTTGCTGACTGGATCGTAATGGCTGTCGCCGTCTGCTATTTTATTTTTGAATTGTGTATGCGGGGAGGTGTGATACGTTGATCGAATTTGAAAATGTCTCATTTTCTTATGAGAGGAATGATTTAAAAGAAGATGGATGCATCGGCGGCGTACCATATGCAGAGAATGGTCTGCGTGAAATTAACTTGAAGATCGCGGATGGGGAGTGTGTCCTGTTCTGTGGTCGCAGCGGATGCGGAAAAACAACCATCACAAGGCTGGTCAACGGATTGATCCCACAGTTTTATCAGGGAAAGCTTTCGGGCAGGGTGTTAGTGGATGGACAGGAAATCAGTGATCTTCCGATGTATCAGATTGCGGCAAAGGTTGGGTCTGTCTTCCAAAATCCCAGAACGCAGTTTTTTAATGTAGATACGGACAGTGAGATTGCTTTTGGAATTGAAAACGAGGCAAGACCTCCAAAAGAATTAGCAGAACGTGTGAAACAAACAACAGATGATCTGCACATTCAAAACTTACGAAACCGTAATATTTTTGAATTGTCCGGCGGAGAAAAACAAAAGATTGCGTTTGCGTCGGTCTATGCAATGAACCCGGAAATCTATCTTTTAGATGAACCATCCTCCAATCTGGATATGACTTCTATTCAGGAATTAAAAGAGCATCTTACGCTGATCAAAAAACAGGGGAAAACGATTCTGATCGCAGAGCACCGTCTGTATTACCTGATGGATCTGGCAGACCGCATTGTCTATCTGGAAAATGGCAAGATCATAAAAATCTTTACGCCGGAGGAATTTCGGCAGCTATCGCAGGATGAACGGGAGCAAGGGGGATTGCGGAGTGCAGATTTGATAGAGGTTTTTCCGCCGATTAACCAGCCTTCTGCGCAAAATGAAGTATTAAAACTTCATGATGTGGCACTATATCATAAGAAAAGAACGATTTTACGCGGCATAACTATGTTGGCTGCCAAAGGTGAGGTCATAGGCGTGGTCGGGCACAATGGAGCCGGAAAAACGACTTTTTCCCGTGCTCTGTGCGGTTTACATAAAAACTGTGACGGACAGTTTGAGTGGAGTGGCAAGCCAATGGATGCTAAGGATCGTTTGAAACGTTCCTATCTGGTCATGCAGGATGTAAATTATGAACTGTTTGCGGACAGTGTAGAAGCGGAGTGTTCTTTCGGCATTCGGAATCCGGATTATGCGCTGGTGAAGTTGACGCTGAATGAACTAGGACTTGAAGCTTACCAGGAACGCCATCCAAACACACTATCCGGCGGACAAAAGCAGAGAGTGGCCGTAGCTGTCAGTATGATCTGCGGGAAAGATTTACTGGTGTTTGATGAGCCTACCAGTGGTCTTGATCTGGACAGTATGATGCAGGTGGCAGGGTTGATCCGAAAGTTGTCTGAAATGGGAAAGATCATTTTTGTTGTCACCCATGATTTTGAGTTTGTGTGCCGTACCTGTTCCCGTGTGCTGCATTTTTGTGAGGGGGAAATGTCAGATGATATACCTGTTACAATGGAAGCTCTCCCGAAATTGAGAGAGTTGTTCTCGGTTTCAACGGAAAGGAGAGATGATTTATGAAACCCAAAAAACGAAATCACTTGCATTGTAATTCATAGCATGTTACAATAGCTGACAGAGTGAATGACAAAAGTCACACGAAGGGGTGCACCACCGCGGGTGCAGGTCTTCTTTGTGTGGCTTTTTTTGTAGTGATAATGAGGAAAATGTAATTAGTAGAATGAAAATGAGGAGGGATAGGCATGGTTCGAATTAATGGTGAGAATGTTCCGGCGGAAGGAAGGATTTTAAAGGATTATCTGCTGGAGAATGGATATACACTTACAGCGATTGCAGTAGAGCGCAACGGAGAGATTCTTCCAAAGGCGCAGTATGAAGCAGCAGTTTTAACCGCGGATGATGTGATCGAAATCGTAAGTTTTATGGGAGGGGGCTGATCTTATGGAAAAACCAAACAAAACAGTATACAGATCAGTAACGAAAGAATATAGGAAAGAAGGGTAAATAAATGGAAAAGAAAGATACCTTTTGTCTGGGTGGAAAGGAATTTTCCTCCCGTTTTATTTTAGGTTCCGGGAAATATTCCATGGATCTTATCAGGGCGGCGGTAAACTATGCAAAGGCCGAGATCATTACGCTTGCGGTGCGGCGCACTAATACCAAAGCAAAGGAAAATATTTTGGACTATATCCCAAAAGGCGTAACGCTCCTGCCGAATACATCCGGAGCCCGGAATGCCGGTGAAGCAGTGCGCATCGCGCGAATGGCAAGAGAGCTTGGCTGCGGAGATTTTGTAAAGATCGAGATTATGAAGGATTCCAAATATCTGCTTCCGGATAATTATGAGACCATAAAAGCGACGGAAATCCTTGCAAAAGAAGGCTTTGTAGTACTGCCTTATATGTATCCGGATTTATATGCTGCAAGAGATCTGGTAAATGCAGGAGCGGCGGCGGTGATGCCGCTTGCATCGCCGATCGGTTCTAATAAGGGGCTTGCGACAAAGGAATTTATTCAGATCTTAATTGATGAGATCGACCTTCCGATTATTGTAGACGCAGGAATCGGCAGACCTTCTCAGGCATGTGAGGCAATGGAAATGGGGGCAGCCGCAGTGATGGCGAATACAGCGATCGCAACAGCCGGAGATATTCCTGCCATGGCATATGCATTTAAAAATGCGATCGAAGCAGGGCGCGCGGCACATCTTGCCGGACTTGGCAGAGTGTTGGAGCGTGGAGCAAGCGCATCCGATCCGTTGACCGGATTTTTGAGAGATTAAACGAGGACAAGGAAATGGAAGAGAATAATTTTTTTATTGATTCAGATAAATTAAAGGAAGAAGTATTGGAAAAGAAGCATCGTTTGGAAAATGATCCGTCTTTCCGTACAGATCATATGAAATATATGGAACATATGGAACATATAGATTCCGATATTATGGATCGAGTATTAACCGCTATGAATGAGTATGATTATGACCAGTATACAGATGCCGATGTCCGCCGTGCACTGATGCATGAGGCTTGTGATATTGAGGATTTCAAAGCACTGCTTTCGCCGGCGGCAAAACCATATTTGGAGGAAATGGCAAAAAAAGCGAAGATCGAAACCAGCAGACATTTTGGAAATACAGTCTATATTTTTACACCGCTTTATATTGCAAATTACTGTGAAAATTATTGTATTTATTGCGGATTCAACTGTTACAATGACATTAAGCGTAAAAAATTGAATACACAAGAGATTGAAAAAGAGATGAAGGTCATTGCGGATTCCGGGATCGAGGAGATCCTGATGCTGACCGGAGAGAGCCGTGAAATGAGTGATGTGCACTATATTGGAGAGGCATGTAAGCTTGCCGCAAAATATTTCCGCAACGTCGGACTTGAAATTTATCCGGTCAACACTGAGGAATACCGTTATCTGCATGAATGCGGTGCTGATTATGTGACGGTATTTCAAGAAACTTACAATTCCAATAAATATGAAACGCTGCATTTAATGGGACACAAACGTGTTTTCCCGTATCGGTTTGAGGCACAGGAGCGTGCGATCTTAGGTGGTATGCGCGGCGTTGGATTTTCTGCACTGCTCGGGCTTGCAGATTTTAGGAAAGATGCCTTTGCGACAGCACTTCATGTTTACTATTTGCAACGAAAATATCCGTATGTGGAGTATTCGCTGTCATGTCCGAGACTTCGCCCGATCATCAACAATGAAAAGATAAATCCGCTTGATGTGCATGAAAAAGAACTTTGTCAGGTGCTCTGTGCGTACCGTATTTTTCTTCCGTATGTGGGGATCACGGTTTCATCCAGAGAACAGGAGCATTTCCGCAACGGTATCGTAAAGATTGCGGCAACTAAGGTATCTGCCGGAGTTTCGACCGGAATCGGTGACCACGAGAGCAAGTACAGCGGAAAAGAAGAAAAAGACACCGGAGATGAGCAGTTTGAGATCTCCGATGACAGAAGCTTTTATGCCATGTATCACGATATGGAGGAAGGCGGTCTTCAGCCGGTCTTAAATGATTATGTGTATGTTTAAAATGCCATTCTATGAAAAAGAAAAAATAGTGTGCGTGACCAACCGTCATCTGGCAGAAGATTTTTTCTCGCAGGTGGAAAAGGTAGCGGCAATGGGAATCCGGACGATCATACTGCGGGAAAAAGACCTTACTGCGTCGGAATATGAAAAGCTGGCGCGTGAGGTGCTTTCCATCTGCATGAAATATAAGACAGACTGCATTCTGCATAACTTTTATGAGGTCGCTGAGAAACTGTGTCAGGAGGAGATGTCTGTCAGACCAACGGGGCTTCATCTGCCGATACAGCAGTTTCTTACATTGACAGAGGAACAAAAAAAACAGATTCCCCTGCTTGGCGTTTCGGTTCATTCGCTTTCTGAAGCCGGGCAGTGTGAACAGCTTGGCGCATCCTACGTGACTGTCGGGCATATTTTTACGACAGACTGTAAAAAGGATGTGCCGCCGCGCGGACTTTCCTATTTGAAAGAAATCTGTGAGGGGATAAATATCCCGGTTTATGCGATTGGCGGAATCCATGCAGAAAATATGGATGCATGCCTTGCGGCAGGCGCAAAAAAGGTTTGTATGATGTCAGATCTTATGAGGATTTAGAAGATCTGTATAATATCGGATTATATAAAGTGCGAAAGCGTGAAAAATCGGGGGCATATCAGATATTGCTCCCGATTTTATCGTGTGATATGATAGAAAATATCGAAAAGGTTATAAAAATAAAAGGAAAAGGCAGTTGAATCCATGTTACCACAAGATTTTTCAGAACGAATGAAACAAATGCTGAAAGACGATTACGATGCGTTTTTAAAAAGCTATGATAATGAAAAATATCAGGCGCTTCGTGTAAATCCGCTTAAGGCAGAAGACATGATATTTGAGCAGAAGGCCCCGTTTTCACTGGAAAGGGTTCCGTGGGCGGCGCATGGTTTTTATTACAGCAGTGCGGATCAGCCGGGGAAACATCCCTATCATGAGGCGGGGGTTTACTATATTCAGGAGCCGAGCGCAATGGCACCTGCAGAGTATTTAGAAGCAAAGCCGGGTGAGCGTATTTTAGATCTTTGTGCGGCACCCGGCGGTAAGAGTACGCAGATTGGGGCGGCTCTGCAGAGTGAGGGGCTTCTTGTTGCTAATGAGATCCATCCGGCGCGTGCAAAGATATTATCCGAAAATATAGAACGGATGGGCATCCGGAATGCGTTTGTGACAAACGAGACACCTGAGCATCTGTCGGAAATCTTTGTCGAATATTTTGATCGTATATTGGTGGATGCTCCGTGTTCCGGAGAGGGAATGTTCCGTAAAAATGAGGATGCAATGACGGAGTGGAGCAAAGAGAATGTCACGCTTTGCGCCGAAAGACAGGATGGAATTTTGTCCCATGCTGCGTCCATGCTGCGCCCGGGCGGTCGGTTAGTCTATTCTACCTGTACGTTTGCACCGGAGGAGAATGAAGGATCGATCAGCCGTTTTCTCGAAAAACATCCGGAGTTTTCGATCGTAAGCGTAGAAAAAAAGGATAAAATGTCAGGCGGCATACCAGAATGGATTGATCACCCGGCGGATGGGCTTAAAGATACCATAAGACTCTGGCCGCATAGGATAAAAGGTGAGGGGCATTATCTTGCGGTCTTAAAAAAAGCGGGAGATATTTCGGATGACTATCGCGGCGGCTGCAGAAACGGCGTGCAGGCGGGCTTAAAAGAAAAGGAATGCAAAGAATGTATGGAGTTTCTGGATGCGCATTTCCGTAAAAAACCGAGCGGAATTCTGGTAAAATTCGGTGATCAGATTTATCTGGCGCCAGAGGGAGCACCTTCTTTGAAGGGACTGAAAGTGCTTCGCCCTGGTCTGCATCTGGGAACCGTAAAGAAAAAACGTTTTGAGCCGTCCCATGCGCTTGCGCTTGCGTCAAAAGCCTCTGACGTAACGTATACTGCAGACCTTTCTTCTGATGGAACGGAGATTCGCGCGTATTTAAACGGACAGACGATAAACCGTGAGGGAGAAAAGGGCTGGTATCTGATCACAACAGACGGATACAGCATCGGCTGGGGCAAGCTGGCAGGCGGTATGATAAAAAACCACTATCCGAAGGGACTGCGGAAGAACTGGTAAATTATGAATCGGGATATACCGCAAGTTCCGATTTTACCTGATTTTCACCTCAATTTTTCAAAAACACGATAGTTTCTCCCTTTTTTTACTGATACAGTAAGATACAGAAATATCAGAAAGAAGAGAAGGTAAGGAGTATGGGGCAGGTAACTTATAAGGAAATTAAAAATTTAGACGAAGCAAACGAATACATCCGTCAGGGAAACGAGATGCTCGGTGCGTTGGGGTTTACGGATCATTCCACGGAACACGCGCTCATTGTGGCAACGAAGGCGGGAAAGATCTTACAGAAGTTAAATTACGGAAAACGCGATATCGAGCTTGCAAAAATAGCCGGATATCTGCATGATCTCGGAAACTGTATTAACCGTACGGATCACGCGCATCTTGGCGCGATACTCGCAAAAGATATTTTAAAAGAGTGCGGCATGAATTATACGGAGATCGCACTTGTCATGAATGCGATCGGTTCGCATGATGAAAAGACCGGATGCGCAGTCAATCCGATTTCGGCGGCACTGATTCTTGCAGACAAGACCGATGTGCGCAGGAACCGGGTGCGCAGCAAGGCAAAAGAAAATTTTGACAAACATGACCGGGTGAATTATGCGGTGATCTCTTCAAATCTGGAAATCTTAATCGAGAAGAAAACAATCCTGTTTGAGATACGGTTGGATGAAAGTATCTGTTCCATGATGGATTATTTCGAGATATTTTTACAGCGCATGCTGATGTGTAAGCGGGCGGCGGAAGTGTTGGGGATGCGTTTTAAAATGACGGCAAACGGAAATAAGATCTGTTAATTTTATCGTTTTACATCTGGACAAGACACCTGTCAACATAATTGTTAGACAGGTGTCTTGTCAGTTGAATAAAAACGTGCTATAATACACGAAATCGCAGGCGTACAAAAAATAAAGAAAACGAGGTATGCGTCAGTGTAGGATAAAAAAGCACGCGATGATTTCCTTTTTGTATTTGCCTTGCACTGGCAAAAGAAAATATGAAAACAGATGTTTTAATTATCGGAAGCGGATGTTCGGGGCTTTATTGTGCGTTGCAGCTTCCGTCTGACAAAAAAATAACGATTATCACAAAGGCAGATTTAGAAAGCAGTGATTCCTTTCTTGCGCAGGGCGGCATGTGTATGTTAAAGAGTGACAGTGACTATGACAGTTACTTCGAGGATACAATGAAAGCCGGACATTATGAGAATGATAAAAAGTCTGTGGATATTATGATACGTTCATCACAGGATGTGGTGAAGGATCTTTTATCCTATGGTGTTGATTTTAAACGAGAGGAGGACGGCGAACTTTCGTTTACCAGAGAAGGGGCACATTCAACGAAGCGCATCCTGTTTCATGAAGATATCACTGGAAAAGAGATCACAAGCAAGCTTTTAGCTGCGGTACAGAAGCTTTCGAATGTGACGATCTTAGAGCATACGACAATGGTCGACATCATCTGCCGGGAAAATGTCTGCTACGGAGCAGTGATCCGGCATGCAGATGGAACTTTAGAGAAGGCGGCGGCGGATTATACCGTGTTTGCGACAGGCGGTGTTGGCGGATTGTACCGTCATTCAACGAACTTCCGTCATCTGACCGGTGATGCGCTGGCTGTATCTATGCGTCATCATATTGATCTGAAAGATATCAATTACATACAGATCCACCCGACGACATTATATTCAAAAAAACCGGAGGATCGGAGTTTCCTGATCTCGGAATCAGTGCGCGGAGAAGGTGCAAAGCTGTACGATAAAAACATGAACCGTTTTGTAAATGAACTGTTGCCGCGTGATCTTCTGACCGAAGCAATCTTAGCCCAGATGGAAAAGGATCAGACAGAGTTCGTATGGGAAGATTTAAGAACCATCCCGGAAGACGAATTGCGATCACATTTCCCAAACATTGTAAAACATTGCAGAGAAATGGGGTATGATGTAACAAAAGAGTGCATTCCGGTCGTTCCGGCACAGCATTATTTTATGGGAGGCATCAAGGTCAATCACAGAAGCCGTACCTCCATGGAACAGCTTTATGCAGTCGGTGAGACCGCATGCAACGGGGTTCATGGGAAGAACCGTCTTGCAAGTAATTCTCTGCTGGAAAGTCTGGTGTTTGCAAAACGTGCGGCAAAAGATATGCAGTTGAATTATCCGCTGATCCGCAAAGATGAAACAGTGATCGCGTCGGTCGATCTGGATAATTATGCAAACGGGACGCTGTTAGAAGAATCTTATAAAAAACAGGTATTGAAAGAGATCGAGAAGGCAAATGAGGCATCCAGATCTGCATAGACCATGACCAAAAATAAAAAAAGAAAGAGGATAATTATGTACGATCAGGTAACATTAAAATTAAATGTAGATCCGCTTATTTTAAGCGCATTAAAAGAAGACATCACAAGTGATGATGTATCCACGAACAGTGTAATGCCTCATCCACAGGCAGGAGAAGTTGATCTTCTCTGTAAAGAGGATGGGATCATCTGCGGGCTGCAGGTGTTTGAGCGCGCATTCACACTGCTTGATGAAAATACAAAAGTAGAATTTTTCGTAAAAGACGGAGATGAAGTAAAAAAAGGAGATCTCATGGCGAAAGTGCATGGGGATATCCGTACTCTGTTATGCGGAGAGCGTACAGCACTCAACTATTTACAGCGTATGAGCGGGATCGCAACCTATACTCATTCCGTGGCGTCCCTGTTAAAAGGAACAAAAACAAAACTGCTTGATACCAGAAAAACGACACCGAACAATCGTATTTTTGAAAAATATGCAGTTTGTGTCGGTGGCGGAAATAATCACAGATATAATCTTTCCGATGGCGTACTGTTAAAGGATAATCACATTGGTGCGGCAGGCAGCGTGAAAAAAGCAATCGAGATGGCAAAGGAATATGCACCGTTTGTCCGTAAGATCGAAGTTGAGGTGGAAAATCTCGATATGGTAAGAGAAGCCATCGAAGCAGGTGCCGACATCATCATGCTTGATAATATGAGCCACGAGGATATGCAGACAGCAATGGAGATCATCGGAGGAAAAGCAGAAGTCGAAGTTTCCGGAAATGTGACGAAAGAGAACATCGCACGTCTTACCGATCTTGGTGTGGATTATATTTCAAGCGGTGCTCTTACGCATTCGGCTCCGATTTTAGATGTTTCTCTGAAAAACCTGCATGCGGTATAGGAACAGAAGAGAACAGGCTAAAGTAGAAAAGGAGTTTCAGGCATGAGTGGAGAAGACAGAAGAAAAGAAATTATCCGGATTCTGGAACAGAGCGAAAAACCGGTTTCTGGTCTTATGCTTTCAAAAAAAATGCAGGTCAGCAGACAGGTCATTGTTCAGGACATGGCACTGCTCCGTGCGAACGGTTATTCCATTTATTCTACAAACCGTGGTTATCTTGTGGAAAAAAAGAAAGAAGCGATCCGCGTATTAAAAATGTTCCATTCGGATGAGGATGTAGAAAAAGAACTGAACACGATCGTAGATATGGGTGGAAAAATACAGGATGTATTTGTCTACCATAAAGTTTACGGTGTGGTCAAAGCGGATATGAATATTAAGTCGCGCATGGAAATACGCGACTATCTGAATGATTTGAGCACCGGAAAGTCTAGCCTTTTGAAAAATGTGACATCGGGTTATCATTATCATACGATCGTGGCGGAAAGCGAAGAAGTTTTAGATATGATCCAGAAAAAACTTGAAGAGATGGGATTTTTGGCAAAATTACAGGATTATGAACCAGTGGATTTCTGGAGTGAAAAGACAAAATAGAAGAGGAAATAGATGGAAATGACAAAAAAACTGTATGATCTGGATGGATATGGGAGAGAATTTGAAGCAAAGGTACTGACTTGTGAGGAAGTAAAAAAGAAAGATACCGTATACTATGCAGTCACGCTCGATCAGACACTGTTTTTCCCAGAGGAGGGAGGGCAGAGCCCGGATCTTGGAACGATAGACGGCATTCGGGTCGTGGATGTTCAGATAAAAAGAGATGTGATCACACATACACTTGCCGCATCGGTTGAGATTGGAAGTACTGTAAAAGGAAAGATTGACTGGAAGCACCGCTTTTACAATATGCAGCAGCATTCCGGAGAACATATTTTTTCAGGTCTGGTTCATAGTCGTTTTGGATTTGAAAATGTCGGCTTTCATCTGAGCGACCAGACGGTGACAATGGATTTTAACGGCGTATTGTCTGAATCAGATGTGGCAGATATTGAATATGCAGCAAATGAAGCAATTATTAAAAATATTCCGATTGAAGTGACATTTCCAACAAAAGAAGAATTAGAGACATTGGAATACCGCAGCAAGATTGAGATTGAAGGGCAGGTTCGTATCGTGACAATCCCGGGCTATGATGTATGTGCCTGTTGTGCACCGCATGTAAAGCGAACCGGAGAGATTGGTATGTTAAAGGTGCTGAATGTGCAGAGTTATAAAGGTGGTGTCCGTATCAGCATCCTCTGTGGATTCCGTGCATTGGAAGAATTCCGTAAAAAAGCGGCGGTTCTGTCGGAACTTTCCGTGAAGCTTTCTGCCAGTCAGGAAGGGCTGGGAGAAGCAGTTGACAAGCAAAAAAATACGAACCAGACCTTAAAGGCAAAACTTGCGGCGATAAATGAAAAAATGATGCGACAGAAGCTTTCTGAAATTCCGGCAGAGCTGGCAGATGTGCTTTTGTTTGAGGAAGAACTTGATGTTCCGGTGATGCGGAATGCGGTCAATACACTTGTGGAGACGCATGAAGGTGTTTGTGGTATTTTCTCCGGCTCTGATGCGGACGGATACCACTATATTATCGGAAGTAAGATGAAAGATTGCAGAGAAGCGGCAAAGGTACTGCGGGAAACATTTGGGGCAAAAGGCGGCGGAAAACCGGAGATGGTGCAGGGCTCTGTTAATGCATCCGAGCAGGACATCCGCAGAGCGTTGTAATTGAGTATGGAAACGATATTAAAACCGATTGCTTTTATCCACACGGATTTCCCTTCCAAATTTGGAATACCGAGACAGGGAAATCTGGTGCCGGAATTAAAGGCGATGCTAATTTTTGAAAAAGAATATCAAAACCCGGATGCCCTGCGCGGAATCGAGGAATACTCACATCTCTGGCTGATCTGGGGATTTTCAGAGAACGTGGGAAAAGAATGGTCGCCGACCGTGCGCCCGCCGAGACTCGGAGGGAATACAAGAGTAGGTGTATTTGCGACACGTTCACCGTTTCGTCCGAATCCGATCGGACTTTCTTTAGTTGCACTTGAGGAAGTAAGACATACAGAAAAATATGGTGATGTGCTCATTGTTTCGGGAGCAGACCTGATGGATGGGACGCCGGTTTTTGATATAAAGCCGTATCTGCCGCATATTGAAGCACTTCCGGATGCGGCGGCGGGATTTGCAGGAAGAGTGAAAGATTATGCACTAAAGGTTTCCTGTCCGGATGAATTGCTGCTTCGTCTGCCTGAAGAAAAAAGGGCGGCTTTGCTTGCGGTTCTGTCGGAAGATCCAAGACCGTCTTATCAGAAAGATGAGTCAAGAGTGTATGGATTTGGCTTTGCCGGATATGAAATTAAATTTCGCGTGCGGGGAGACACACTGCTTGTGGAAAAGGTAGAGAAAATGTCGTAATGTACCGTCAAAAAGACGAAAACAAAGTAAAAAGGATGGGGGAAATATATAAAACAGAGAAAAAATTGTCAGACATCCCATTATATGGAAATTATGTTATAATAGGTATAACTTTTGTGAAAATGGTTGTCGATGTTTTGAATTGAAGGGATACTGAAATATGAGATATGTACCGATAGAAGCGGTAACTTCCGGAATGATCGTTGGAAAGGATATTTATGATGCATATGACAGCATTCTGCTGTGTCAGGGAAAAAGACTTTCTGATCTGAATGTCACAAGACTGCGCGAACTGGGGTATTCAGGTATCTATATCCAGGATAATCTTACCAGGGATATCAGGATTGATGATATTATGTCACCGGAGATACGTACGGAAGCTTGTCAGTCAATCCGTGATTTTGACCTGGATGAAGCAAAGAAAGTAGCGGATTCGATCGTAAAGCGGATTCTTGAGGCGGAGTCTGTTTCTATTGATATGGTAGACTTGAAAACATTTGACAGCTATACCTATCAGCACTCGGTGAATGTTGCGGTCTTAGCAACGATCGTTGGAATGGGAATGGGATTTTCTGAAGAAAAGTTAAAGGAACTGTGTATTGCAGGTATGTTCCATGACATGGGAAAACTGATGGTTCCACCTGAAATTTTAAATAAACCTGCGAAGCTGACTGCGGAAGAATATGAGATCATAAAAATACATCCGCAGAAATCTTATGATATGTTAGCAGATCGTTTCGAGCTTTCTTCGGATGTCCGCATGGGTGTTTTGTGTCATCATGAAAACGAGGATGGCAGCGGTTATCCGCGTGGATTAAAGGGTGACAAGATCAATATTTTTGCCAAGATACTGCATGTGGTGGATGTCTATGACGCACTTACTTCAAAACGTTCCTATAAAAAAGCCTATGCCTGTTCAGAAGCACTGGAATATCTGATGGGCGGTATTGAGAAATTATTCGATAAAAATGTAGTTGATGTCTTTATGCAGTATGTTCCAATCTATCCGAAAGGAATGCAGGTGCTTTTGTCGGATGGCAGAAAAGGCGTGATCGTCCGCAATAATCGTCTGAGCAGTCTGCGTCCTGTGGTGCGTATGGGAGATGGCTTTGACATTGATCTTACGGATATGCGCCGTTACAGTACACTCACGATCGTATGTCAGGCAAACGAAGACACTGCGACATCGGAAGAAATCGCACAGGCGGAACAAGAACGCTGGCAGATACAGGGACATTGAGAACGGAAAAAAGATTTCGTATCACACAGCTTGCAGTAACTGGTGTTATGACAGCAGTGATCTGCATTCTGGCACCATTTTCACTGCCAATCGGACCGGTTCCTGTTTCGTTTGCTAATCTGGCGATCTACATTGTGCTTTATATACTCGGTATGAAGCGGGGAACGATCAGTTATCTGATCTATCTTTTGATCGGGTTGGTGGGTGTGCCGGTATTTTCCGGTTTTTCTGGAGGACCGCAGAAATTATTCGGGCCGACCGGCGGCTATCTGCTCGGATTTATCCCGATGGCGTTGATCGCAGGTATTGTCATTGACAGATATAGAAAGAAATGGTATTTGTGTCTGTCTGCAATGACAGCAGGAACTTTTATATGTTATCTGTTTGGAACTGTTTGGCTTGCTTTTCAGGCAAATATGACATTTCAGGCGGCACTGGCGGTCGGAGTTATCCCATTTGTTCCGCTGGATATGGCAAAGATCGTTCTTGCGCTTATGATCGGATCACAGGTTCGCGGGCGGTTAGTGAAGGCACATCTCGTTGATTAAAAAATCGCAAAAAGTGAGTAGAAAAACTGCATATTTTGAGTAGTAGCCTGGAAAAAAATTTGCTATCATACAACAAGATTTTGAAAGAAAGATTTTAAGATATGAGGTGATAGCAATGAAAAACTATGTAAATGACATGACAAAGGGCAATCCAACGAAATTACTGCTTTCGTTTACGATGCCGATGCTGGTGGGAAATCTGTTTCAGCAGTTATATAACATTGTGGATTCGATCATAGTAGGTCAGTTTGTCGGTGCGGATGCGCTTGCGGCAGTCGGTGCGACCGGCTCCGTCAACTTCCTTATTTTTTCGTTGTGTTTTGGAATGGCGGCAGGTGTCGGTATTGTTATTTCCCAGTATTTCGGGGCAAAAGATGGGGAATATGTAAAGCGTGCGATCGTGAATGCGATGTACCTTTTACTTGCATCAGCGGCGGTTATGTTTGTGCTCGGTTTTGGTTTTGCGAGACCGTTTCTGGTCGCACTGCACACGCCGGATAACATACTTTCCGATGCAGTTTTATATATGAAAGTGATCTGCTGCGGTATTTTTACCGTTGCGCTGTATAATGGTGTTTCTTCTATCTTAAGAGCACTCGGAGATTCGAAAACGCCGCTGATTTTTCTTGTGATCTCCAGTTTTTTAAATATTGTTCTGGATCTTATGTTTATCCTGGTATTTCACTGGGGCGTATTCGGTGCGGGATTTGCAACGGTTCTTTCTGAGGCAATTTCCGGGATTGGCTGTCTGATCTGGGCACTTTATAAGAATCCGTATTTTAAGTTTCAGAGAGATTACTTAAATGTGGATATATCCATTATAAAGAAATGTTCAAGACTTGGCTTCCCGGTGGCAATCCAGAACGCTATGATCGCGGTTTCCTGTATTGCGCTTCAGAGTGTAGTCAATACTTTTGGTTCTACTGTGGTTGCCGCATTCACCGTGACAAGCCGTGTGGAACAGATCGTACAGCAGCCATACGGTTCGCTTGGTACTGCGATGTCCACCTATGCCGGACAGAATATGGGTGCCGGAGAGATTGAGAGAGTAAAAGCGGGATACCGGAAAAGCTATCTGATCATGGGAGCATTTACGCTGCTGATGCTGCCGATGGCTCAGCTTTTCGGGCATCAGATCGTACAGCTTTTTGTAAAGAGTTCCGAGACCGAAGTGATCGCACTAGGCACACAGGCACTTCGCATTACAAGTTGGTTTTATTTCCCGCTTGGTATGATCTATATTACGAGAGGACTTTTAAATGGTGCGGGAGATGCTATGTATTCCTTGATCAACGGATTAATGGAGATGTGCGGAAGGATCGGACTCGCAAAACCGCTCACGATGATAGGTGCGATCGGTGTGTGGGGTGTATGGCTTGCTACTGGCCTGACCTGGCTTTTCACCGGCTTGATTAGTCTGTTTCGTTATATGCAGGGAAAATGGAAGCAAAAAGGTGTGGTTGAGCATATGGATGCGGAAAAACAACATGTCGGCGCATAATAGAAAATAAGAACTTAACAGACCGTATGAAGCAATATCCGGAAAAAACTCCGGCAGCCTGATACGGTCTTTTTATTTATCCTGCAGATATTTGGCGCGGAAAGAGCTTGGTGTATCTTTCCGATATTTTAAGAAACAGCGGTTGAAGGTGGAAATACTTGCGAATCCGGACATCAGTGCCACATCCGTAATGGAGAGTGTTGCATTGGCAAGCAGTTCGCAGGCACGGTTTAAGCGTTCCTTTGTTATAAATTCCACGTAAGAGAGCCCTGTAAATTCCTTGAACAGCCTGGAAAAATGATAGCGGCTGAAACCTGCATAATCTGCCGCGTCATCCAAAGATATATTTTCCGTACAGTTTTGTGAAAGATAGGAGCAGACAGCGATCATTTTCTGGGTTATCTCCGACTGATGTGTTCCCTTCGCTGTGCTGATCTTCGCAGTGGAGTGGGAATTTTGATCGAGAAGACGAATGAACTGTTCGGATGTGACATATTCCCCGATCGCGATGAACATTTCATATAGTTTACAGCAAATGCGGGTGTCTTTAAACGGAAGATCCGAGGCATCCGTGGTAAACATATCGTGAGCGCAGCTCTCGATCACATCGGTAAGCGGTTCATTTTCCCCATTTGGAAAATAGCGGAATTTCTGAAGCCAGTATTGATGCTTTTTAAATTCAGTCATGCATAAAAGCAGAGAGTAGTCAAACTGTATCAGCAGATATGACGGCGTTCCGGGCGGATTGTATACAAGAGAATGCAGTTCACCCGGATGGATCAGCAGAATATCATGTGTATTTAAGGTAAATACCGTGTTGTTGATGCTGTATCGTATGCCTTCCTGCTGTGATATGATCATTTCTGCATAATTGTGCCAGTGCTCCGGGAAAGTTTCCGGCAGACAGGTCGATGTGAGATTGATCGGATAATCATTATGAAATCTTATATTTTCAAAATTATTCTTTTCTAACATGTAAAAATCCCCGATGTGTATAAAATAGTTTGTCCTTTTTTGTCGAAAATGATAAAATACATAGCATAATTATAACAGAGAAGTCCGCCGAATGAAATAAAGAATTTGGTTCGGTGCGGTCAAAAAACTAGAGGGGAAAGTCTTATGTACAGTCTGTATTCTGGTCTGATCATCAATATCAGTCTTTTGGTATTGATTGCAACATTACTCACAAAGATAACATTTGTAAAGCGGGTTATGGCGGAAGAACATGCCTATCGCACGATGGATCAGCTTATTTTGGTATTGATCTTTGGCGGATTTTGCATTTTTTCCACCTGTACAGGGGTTCGCATAAATGGGGCGATCCAGAATACCAGAGTGCTCGGAGCGCTTGCGGCGGGACTGCTCGGAGGGCCGATGGTCGGTATGGGAGCTGCTGTGATCGGGGCAGTGCATCGTTTTTTGTATGATCCAATGGGATTTACATCGGTTGCATGTGCGATGTCAACTCTTTTTGAAGGAATCATCGGTTCTCTTGTGTGGCTGATTTTTAAACACAGGGAACGAAAACAGACTACGCTGTCTCTGTTTTTGATCACGGCGTTTGCGGAATGCTCTCAGATGTGTTTTATCCTTGCGATTGCACGCCCATTTTCGGATGCGCTTGCACTGGTAAAAGTGATTGCAGTGCCGATGACGCTTATCAATTCACTTGGCATGGTTCTGTTTTTCAGTGTGTTTAATGAGGTGTTCACCAGTCAGGATCTGCTTGCCGCCAATAAGATCAGACTGGCGCTGACGATTGCGGATGAGTGCATTCCGTATATTCAAAAGACGGCAAGAACGCGTGAAGATTATAATGCGATGGCGAAGATTATAAAAAAATATGCAAATTGTAACGGAGTCCTTTTTTTAGAGCGGGACGGAAAAACAGCGTTAAATGATACAAAACTCGTGATACCCCCGGAACTTTTTTCATGGATCTGCGGACAGGACAGGGGCGTGGCGTTTTGCCGTGTGGCAGATAAAACGGATGCGAATTACCGTTATCTGAAACGTTACAGTGCGTTTGGCGCTCCGCTTACACAGGGAAAAGTCATCTGGGCATATCTAGTCATATTTCTGCCGAGGCAAGTGTTGTCCACGCAGGCAGAAATGGATTTTTTGGAGGGATTTGCGAAATTCTTTTCTACCAATTATGAACTTGCACAGGTCGAAAAACAGAAAAAACTGCGTCAGCGTGCAGAATATCAGGCATTGCAGTCACAGATCAATCCGCATTTTTTGTTTAATTCCTTAAATACGATTTCATTTTTCTGCCGTGAAAAACCGGAACGGGCGAGAGAATTATTACTGGCACTCAGCGTTTATTTCCGAAATACGCTGGAAGCAACGGATGCATATATGATCCCGTTAGAAAAGGAACTTGCCCATGTCAAAGCATATTTGGAACTGGAGGAGGCAAGGTTTGAGGAGCGGCTTACGGTAGAAATCGATGTGGAACCGGACAACCGGACAGATGGAGAAAAAAAAGAAGTTTTGGTGCCGACGCTGATCTTACAGCCGATCGTGGAAAATGCGGTAAAGCACGGTGCAATGAAGCAGGAACACGGAATAGTCACGATCACGGGGCGATGGGAAAAACAGGGATATTCGGTCATTGTGACGGATAACGGACCGGGGCTTAGCCCACAGGCACTGGAGAATTTTAAACAGCGGAAAAAAGAAGGAAAATATGGCTTGCAGAATGTAGATTCCAGAATGCGGAGTATTTACGGAGAAAACAGCGGACTTTCAATCGATACCGGAGCAGACGGAACCCGTGTGACCATGCATTTTTTCAAAGAGCAGGCGGAGAAAACACATTCAGATAAAAAATTACGGATAAGGAAGGAAAACAAAAGATGAAAATAGCAATCGTAGATGACGAAAGACCGGCAAGAAGTGAATTAAAATATCTGTTGTCACAGGTGCTTAAAGAGGCGGAGATCTTTGAGGCGGACGGGGTGAAAACAGCCGATGAACTGGTCAGGGATCATACATTTCAGGCAATCTTTTTAGATATCAATTTAGGAGATGTGAGCGGAACTGTGCTTGCGTCAGCAATCAAAGAACATCAGAAGAAAGCAGCGATCGTATTTGTGACTGCTTATCAGGAGTATGCAGTAAAAGCGTTTGAACTTGGCGCAGTTGACTATATTTTAAAACCTTATGATCTGGATCGTATCAAAAAGACATTGAAACGTTTGGAGGAACAAGGATATTTTGCGGAGGAAAAGGAAACAGAAAAGTATGAGGAATTGGATAAGCTGGCGGTAAATGCCGGAGACAAGATCAGACTGATCGATTATCGGGATATTATCTATATCGAATACAATCAGCGAAATTCCCTGATACATACTGCCGATACGGTATATACGGAAAATTACACAATGGCGGCGCTTACGGATAAGCTGGAAAAGAAAAATTTTTTTCGGATACATAAAAGTTATCTGATCAATCTGCAGTACATGGAGGAACTGGTGCCGAATGTAAATAATGCTTATGAAATAAGATTAAAGCATTGCCCGGAAGAATTGCTTCCGGTCAGCAGAAGTCAGATCAGACATTTAAAACAGTTGTTTGAAATTTAAAAAACAGATTTGCAGTTTACATAATTTATGTTCACATTATCCCTAAAAATCGACAATTCATACACGAAAATAGACAACATATACAAAAAGCATGAATAAAATCAAAAAAAGTTGTATAATATAACCATACTTCAAGAAAAGACGTAAGGAGGCGTTTTGTTATGGTAAGTTTTTTTGTATGTCTTGCAATTTTAATTATCGGTTACTTTACATATGGTAAGGTCATCGAACATATCTATGGTCCGGATGATCGTGAGACTCCGGCAGTACGCATGAACGATGGTGTCGATTTCGTAGTTATGCCGAAATGGAAACTGTTCTTAGTACAGCTATTAAATATAGCCGGACTTGGACCGATCTACGGAGCACTTGCCGGTGCACAGTGGGGACCGGCTGTATTCCTCTGGATCACATTCGGTACCATTTTAGCAGGTGCGGTACATGATTTCAGTGTCGGATTTATCAGTATGCGTCATGATGGAACTTCTGTTTCTGAATTGACCGGTATGTATCTTGGAAACTTTATGAAACAGGTTATGCGTGTATTCAGTGTTATCCTGCTTGTTATGGTAGGTACGGTATTCGCAGTAGGACCTGCTTCCTTGATTTCTATGCTGATCGGCAAGAATGGCGGTTCCGGACTTCTGACCAACTCTTATTTCTGGCTGGCAGTAGTATTGATCTATTACTTTATCGCAACTTTTGTACCGATCGACAAGATCATCGGTAAGATTTATCCGGTATTTGGTATCTGCCTTATCATCATGGCAGTAGGTGTAGGTGTAGGTATCTTTACACATGGTTATACGATTCCGGAGATCACATTACAGAATCTGCATCCGTCAAAAACACCGATCTGGCCTGTTATGTTCGTCAGCGTAGCATGCGGTGCCATTTCCGGATTCCATGCAACACAGTCACCGCTTATGGCTCGTTGCTGCAAGAGTGAGAAACAGTCTCATTTCGTTTTCTACGGTGCAATGGTCAGCGAGGGTATCATCGCTTTGATCTGGGCAGCGGCAGGATGTGCTGTATATGAAAAAACAGGCGGTCTTACCACCGGTCTTACCCAGATGCTTACAGATGCAGGTCAGGCAGGTACGGTATATGATGTCTGCACAAAAACAATGGGTGGAGTTGGTATCGTCCTTGCAATGATAGGTGTTATCGCTTGTCCGATTACTTCCGGTGATACATCTTTCCGTTCTGCAAGACTTGTTATCGCAGACTGGTTCAAGATCGATCAGAAATCATACGGCAAACGTCTTGCAATCTGTGTACCGTTACTGGGTGCAGGCGCACTGATCAGCCAGTTGGATTATCAGGTTGTATGGAGATACTTTAGCTGGTCGAACCAGACACTTGCAATGATCGCACTTTGGGCAGCGTCCATGTATCTGTATAAGAACAAAAAGGTGTTCTGGGTTACTGCAATTCCGGCTACCTTTATGACAGCAGTTTCTATTACATATTTCTTCTATGCACCGGAATGTCTGAATCTTGGTACAAAGGTTGCATACCCGGTCGGACTGATCGCAGCGGCGGCATGTCTGATACTCTTCCTTTGCAAGAGTGTTTTTAAGAAAGACAGCGCAAATTCGTAATTGTCTGACAGAGTACAAAAAGAAGTAAAAAAAGAATGAACGACAGGCTTTTTAAGAGTAAAATCTTAAAAAGCCTGTTTTTACTTGTTAGGGCAAGGCCCTGTTTGCCATTGTGGAGTTTTTCGTTGTTCC